>DASWEH010000080.1:0-4199 GCA_036394895.1 Anaerolineales bacterium | reverse complement strand
CCATCCTGTTGGCCTCGTACGAGACAGGCACGCAGGGCGCAGGGCCCGCATTCGCCCCCGCCGCCGGCACCGTTTCGCAGTCTTCCTCTTTTGCCACCAACGGGACATCGAGCATAGAGGTCACAGTGACTGGCGCAGGTTGGTTCCGGGTAGTTGACCTGAGTGCTTCCGCGGTGGATGTGAGCCAAAAGACGGCTATCCGGCTCGACCTGCAAACGCTCGCCAGCCAGACATATCGGAAACTCTCCATCCAGGTCGGTGACGCGTGGACCTGGTGCGAACAGAATGGTGGTGATGGGAACACTCCGCAAAACACGGTGGCCACCATCAGCCTCGACCTCACCAATATGACCTGCTCTGGGGCTGATCTCACCAAGTTGCAGGTTGTCAACATTTACCTCCAGCCTGGGACATATCGCATTGATTATGTCCGGGCCGAATAATCATTGTCGAAAGGCTGGGCAGTTGGATGCGTTCTGGCTGCCCGGCCAACAATGAGTTGCTTCGTGTCTTTTCGATTTAGAATGATCCTATCCTTGCAGGAATCTGAATGAATTATTATGGCTTTAATTTTCAGTGGATGTTTTCATGGAAACCAGGTCAGCAACCTGCTCCGGCTGATGAAAAGGCATTGGATTTTCTGATCAAATACGGTTTCAATTTTGTCCGCATACCCACCGATTATCGTTTTTGGACTGACAACTTCGATTACCTTCACCCGGACGAAGCGATTTTTAACTGCATTGACCAATATCTGGAATCCTGCAAATCGCGCGGCGTCCACATGTCTCTAAACCTTCATCGCGCTCCGGGGTATTGCGTCAATCGCAACGACCTGGAAAAACACAATCTATGGGTCGATGAAATAGCCCAAGATGCCTTTGTGTTTTTGTGGGAAACCTTTGCCCGGCGATACAAGGATGTGCCCGGTGAATTGCTTAGTTTTGACCTGATCAATGAACCTCCCAACCCCGGGCAATATGGCATGAGGCGCGACAATCACGCTGCGATCATACGGCGCACCACAGCCGCGATCCGGGCTATCGATGTAAATCGTACAATTGTTATCGATGGCCTAGGGGGCGGGCACTTAGCCATGCCAGAGCTATCTGACTTGAAAGTGACTCACAGCGGACGCGGCTACCAGCCCATGCCGATCAGCCACCATCAAGCGATCTGGTGGTCTGAACACATCCATGCTCCTACTCCCAGGTATCCAGGGCTTAAATGGCAGGGTCGTATTTGGAATCAAGTTGCTCTTCGAAATTCTTATCGACCGTGGCGAGAGGTTGAAAAACGCGGGACAAATATTCACATTGGCGAATTTGGTTGTTTCAACCGTACCTCCAACGAAATTGCCATGCGTTGGTTTACTGACCTGTTTGGCATTTTTAAGGAGTTTAGATGGGGTTATGCCATGTGGAACTTCGAGGGGGCATTTGGGATTGTTGAACATGGCCGCCCCGGCGCTACATTTGAACCTATGGACGGCTATCAGGTTGACCGTGCCCTACTGGATTTGATGGTTGCCAGTAGGAATTCTCATCAATGAGTGGATCGAACTTCTTTACCAATCGCCAACTTAACAATCCTGTATGACCATTGATGAGACACATACAAAAACACAAGCCGTTCTCATATGGAAAGGAACGGCTTTTTAGCGCAGTAAACGTTGTGTCGGCCTAAACTTATACTTGTATATCAGATATATACCCTACTAAGCACATTCTGGTTACGATTTAGGCTCTGACTATTCCAAATGATATAATTTCAACTCCGTACCTTTGTTGAGAATTTAAATGAGTCAACCTCAGATATTAATGATCGAAGATGAGCCGGTAGTTGCTCGGAGCTTACAAGCCGGATTAAGCCGCGAAGGTTTCGTAGTTACCTGGAAATCCAGCGGCGCAGAGGGGCTGGAATATGCACAGAAGTCATCTCCACACCTGGTGTTATTAGATATTCGATTGCCGGATGGATCTGGGTTTGATTTCTGTCGTCAAATGCGTCAAATGGGACTGCATCAACCGGTCATCATGTTGACCGCCCGATACGATGAGATGGACAAGGTGTTGGGATTGGAAATGGGCGCCGACGATTATGTGACCAAACCATTCGGCCTGCGCGAACTCGTCTCGCGCATACGCGCTCAACTGCGGCGGGCCTATGGAGATTACGCTATCGCGGAGTCAGCAACCCTGATGGTGGCAGACCTGGTTTTGGACCTGGCCTCAGGTCAGGCCCGACGCGGTGGGCAAATTATCGCGTTGACCCCTGTCGAATTCCGTTTGCTCTCCTATCTGGCGCGACATCGCGGTCAGGCTCTCACACGCACGCAGATCGTAGAAGCTGTTTGGGGTTATGCGCCTGATCTGGAGAGCGAGAAGGCAATCAAAGTTCATATACGACATTTGCGTGAAAAAATAGAAAACGATCCCAGCCACCCGGAGTTGCTTCTCACTGTTCCGGGCATTGGCTACAGATTGGCCAGCGAGGTTATGAAACCATAACCATCCCACAACCTGTTTGAAACTTCAGAGAAATACACTAACAGGCAAGGAAAACTTCCTTGCCTGTTTTTTTATTCTAAACAGTGATCGCGCTGAGCGGAGGGTCGAATGCAAGTAGAGACCCGCAGTCGAAGCGTCGCCGCCCCATGCTTCGTCTTCGTCTACGGCTCCGCTCACACACGTGCCCTGGTACGGCTTAAGCCGCACAGTGCCAGGGTCGTCCCGATGTCTTTTCGGGAACGCGAAGCGGCTTGCTACACTTGCACCTGCGTGCCAGTGCAGGTGTGACGAAAATTTAAAGGATTTTTCAGCAGTTACTTAAAACTCGAAAGGTTGATACAAGAAATATGAAGCTTAGAACCATCATCATCATTTCCATTGTCTCCATGCTCGTGATCGGCGCGGCAGGCTATTATGGTTTCGCTGCCTCTGCTCAGGAACAGCCTACTCCCCAGGCACCCCAGACAGCTACAGTGACAAAATGCGATGTGCAGCAAACGGTCGATGCTCCTGGTGAATTGGACAATACGAGTGAAACGCAGTTGCTGATGCCGGTGGATGGAAAGCTATCACAAGTATCCGTTCAGGCAGGCGATTATGTAACGGCTGGTCAAGTCCTTGCAAAGCTGGACGATCATTCCAAAGCAGAAGCCCAGATCGCTTTGAAAGATGCACGCGAAGCCTATGAAAAGGCAGCGGACTATTTGAAATACCTGCAAACCGTTCAGAAAATTCCACAGACGGAAACGCGTTTATTTCTGCGGCCAGTTCGCAACGGGTGGAAATATGAAACCAAGACGAAAAGCTTCAAGGGCCCAGCCCCTGAAGATTGGATTACCGAAGCAGAAAATGATCTGGCATTGAAAAAGGCGGAGTTCGAAGATGCCCAAGCCACGCTTGACCAAATGGAACTTAAAGCACCCTTCAGCGGGGTAGTGATTGAAGTGGACGCAGCCACGGATCAGGTCTTTCACGAAAATGATGTTCTGTTCAAAATCATCGACCCCAAGGCATTAGAAGTGATGGCGAATGTCACGCAAGAGGATTACCCCTTGCTGAAACCCGGTCAAAGCGCAGAGGTATATTTCGATGCCCGTCCGGATGTGACCGTGCAAGGAAAAGTAGATCGCATCGTTCCCAAGCTCATCGAAGGCGACTCGCCAACGTATGACATCTACATCTCACTCGCTGAGGTTCCCGATGGATTGGTTGACGGGATGACCGCTGATACCAACGTGACAATTGCCAGCCGTCAGGGAGTCCTATGTTTGCCTCGCAGTGTGGTGCATACCTCTGGAGACAACAGCGCCATGCTTCAGGTGTGGAACGGAGTGGAAACAGAGACCAAGCAAGTGACGACCGGGCTGCGTGGCGATGCCAGCGTTGAAATCCTTTCCGGTCTTGATGAAGGGGAACAGGTGGTTGTGCAATGAAAGTGATCCAAGCTGAAAACTTGACCCGCAGGTACCGGATGGGAAACAGCACCGTGAATGCTTTGCGTGGCGTGAACCTTGAAGTGGAAGCGGGTGAGTTTGTGGCGCTGATGGGAGCCTCAGGCAGCGGCAAGTCCACGATGATGCATCTGCTGGGTTGCTTGGATACGCCAACAGCGGGACGTTACCTGCTCGAAGGGCGCAATGTGAGCACTCTCTCAAAGGATGAGCGCGCTCGCGTTCGGAATACCCGTAT
>DASWEH010000079.1:0-16890 GCA_036394895.1 Anaerolineales bacterium | reverse complement strand
GAAAAGAGCGTCACAGCCCGGTCGAGCGGAGGCAGGAAGAGCGGGAGATTGATAATCCCCTGGATGCCAATGCCACTCACGAGAAACAGTGCGATCTGCGCGACAAGCAACACTCCCAGCCCGAACATCGTCCGGCGTGCCTGCGGAAATTCACTTGACCGCCAATGCACAAACGCCGATTGCAACGCGCCCGCGATGGAAAATACCAATATTAGATGATAGATCAGACTTCCAGCTGGTTCCGTGAGCACAGACAAAATCTGATTGAGGGATGCGCCCATATGTACTGTGATTATATTCCACTTGCCCACAGAGTGCCGCATAATTATCCAAACCAAAATCTGAAAACCTGGCTTACACTCCACTCCAAAAGTTTAGTAAATTATGAGACAGGCGGTAAATCTGGCGTGAAATAAACGTCTCCACGTTACAAGACCGTAATTTCGGTGAGAAGTTACTCTTTTTAACATTGGTCACTTTTAGATCGTCCCGCAGGGAGGGTCACCTTTATAATAGGTCTGTGCCCCGTAACATCCTTCGCGTTTCCTTCATTCTTTTCTCCATTCTTCTTGCCATTTTTGGACCCTTCATCGTCTCTGGCTATTTTGAACTGAAAAAGGCAACTACCTCAGGTTCTTATGTTGAAGTTGCAGAACATTATCACAATGCGGCGCAACGCATTCCCTGGCGTGCCGATCTCTACGAACTTTCGGGGAACGCGTATTATTATGCAAAAGATTACATTCAGGCGGATGCCCTCTATCAAAAGGCTTTCTATCGCCATGCGTTTACACCAGAGGGCTGGGTAGCTTGGGGTGACGTCAATTATTTGAACAATAACCCCGAACGCGCAACGGAGATCTGGGAACAGGCTCTCGACCAGAAGAATCCATCGGATCAGCTCTACTCACGACTCGCTGAAATCTATCAGTCGAACGGAGAGTTTTCTAAAGCCGCGCAATATCTGCAAAAA
Organism: Anaerolineales bacterium; assembly: GCA_036394895.1. Lineage (GTDB taxonomy): Bacteria > Chloroflexota > Anaerolineae > Anaerolineales > Villigracilaceae > Defluviilinea. The sequence goes on along the minus strand of DASWEH010000079.1, from coordinate 15,917 downwards.
TATGTCTCGGTTCATTCAGATGATGCTTTTACCCACTATCGTTTGGGGCTCCTCTTGACTCTATCTGACCCTGACAAGGCGTTATCAGAATTGCTCGATGCTTCTCAACTGGATCCTGAACTTGATCCCGCTGTTCAGACTCTTCGCACCACGTTGAATCTGGCTTCGCTAAATGACTCGACTTCCGCGCGGCTCGTCGTCATCGGGCGCGGACTTGGACTGGTCAATGAATGGCAACTTGCCCACGCCGCGTTTGAAAAGGCTGTCAAAATGGACGAGAAAAACGCGGAGGCCTGGGCATGGCTCGGAGAAGCGAATCAGCAATTGGGCTTGTCGAAAGGGGGAAGTGCAGAACTTGACGAGGCACTAAACTTGAATCCCAATTTGTCTACGGTACGCGGCTTGCGCGGACTTTACTTTGAGCGCGCTGGAAATTTTCGCCAGGCATTGACAGAGTTTCAGGCTGCTGCTGAGTTAGAACCTAAAAATCCAACCTGGTTCGTTTCGCTGGGTGAGTCGTACGCAAAACTGGGAGATTTGATTCAAGCGATGAACTCGTATCAAACAGCCACAACTCTTGCACCGGAAGATGCCAATTACTGGCGCTTGCTGGCGATCTTTTGTGGGCAGAACAACGTAAATGTAAAAGATGTAGGTGTTCCTGCTGCACAAAAGGCAGTCGTGCTTGCCGAAGAGGACGCGACCTCACTGGATGTGCTTGGATGGCTACTTTTGATGGATGCGCGTTATCAGGAAGCCGAGCGAATATTGACTCACGCCCTCGAATCGGATTCGCAAAATGCCTCGGCGCATATGCATTTAGGAGTGTTGTATTTACAGACCAATCACCGCGCTTCAGCCTATGACCATTTAATTAAGGCGCGTGATTTAGGAAATACTGATGCAGAAATGATCTTGAACCAATATTTTCCGTAATCCTATCGCGCTGAGCGGAGTGTCGAGTGAAAGCCGAGACACATTGTCGAAGCGCGCTCACCTGCGCTGCACGGACGTGCAAGTGTCGTCTGCGGACTACATCCTGCGTTCAGCGCGATGCTATTTCTGATAAAATCCCCACATGAAACCTTTTCGCCTTATTACTTTTGTCTTCCTCCTTCTTTCCTTTTTCCTTTCCTCCTGCCTTCCTTCACAAACCCCTCTCATCCCTTCCGCCAAACCAGGAGATTTGCTCTATCAGGAAGGGTTTGAAGATAACACAACAGGCTGGGCGCGGATTTCCAATGATAACGGCATCTTGGATTATGACAGCGGCGGATATAGAATCCTCGTGCGACAACCCAAACTCAATATGTGGTCTACCTCTGAAAGAGCTTTCGGCGATGCGCGCGTCGAAGCAGATGTGATCAAATTAAACGGTCCAGACGAAAACCGTATGGGACTTCTCTGCCGTTATCAAAGCGGGAATTATTATTTCTTTATCATTAGTAATGACGGTTATTACGTCATCGGAAAATTCATCGGCGGTCTGACCTTGTTGCTCGGTCAAAGTGAAATGCAAACCTCAGAAACGATCCAAACTGGCATGATAAATCACCTGCGCGCAGATTGCGTCGGAAGCAAATTGACCTTCTATATCAATTTCACAGAAGTTGCCTCTGCCACCGATACAGACTTGCCAACGGGTGACGTCGGCGTGCTGGCAGGCGCGTTCTCGCAACCCGGCGTGGATGTCTTGTTCGATAATTTTGTAGTGATGCAACCGTAATGAATGCCGTCATTGCGAGGAGCGTTCGGTGCGACGACACTGGCGTACGGCGCAAGTGTCGTCGGGCTACACCTGTACTTGCACCAGGTGCAAGTGAAGCCCTTCTCGCAATGACGGGCCAATATTATGAAAATCTACCTCGACACAATTGGATGCAGGCTTAATCAAAGTGAAATCGAATCGATGGCGCGGCAATTCCGCGCGGTGGGGCATGAGATCGTCACTTCTGCGCAGATGGCAGATATGGCAGTCGTCAATACTTGCGCGGTGACGAATGAAGCCGCAGCCGATTCGCGCGGCAAGATCCGTCAGATTGGGCGCGCGGGTGTAGAGGAAATCATTGCAACAGGTTGTTGGGCGACGCTCCAGCCTCAGCAGGCGAATGCTTTGCCAAGTGTCCGGCAAGTCATCACAAACGCTCGAAAAGATCATCTGGTTTCTGAGGTGTTGGACCTCCCCCAAGAGTCTTTTGACCTCGAACCGATTGCCCGCAAACCTTTGCCTGGACTGCATCGTCGCACACGCGCGTTTATCAAGGTGCAGGATGGATGTGATAATCATTGTACGTTTTGTGTCACGACCATCGCGCGGGGTGAGGGGCGCAGCCGTTCTGTGGCGGATGTCATTCTCGATATTCAATCCGCGCTGGATGGTGGGACAAAGGAAATTGTTTTAACAGGTGTGCACCTTGGCTCATGGGGGCAGGATTTCAGCAAACACCTGCGTGATCTGATCAAGGCGATTCTGCGTGAAACGGATGCGCCGCGACTGCGCCTTTCCTCGCTCGAGCCGTGGGATCTGAACGCAGATTTTTTCTCACTCTGGGCTGATAAACGTCTCATGCCTCACCTCCACCTGCCTCTGCAAAGCGGATGTGAGTCCACGCTGCGGCGGATGGCGCGTAAGACCACGCCCGAATCATTTCGCGAACTGGTTTGTGCCGCGCGCGCGGTGATGCCCGATGTCGCGATCACGACCGACATTATCGCGGGGTTTCCCGGTGAGACAGCTGACGAGTTTGCCGAGTCGCTCGAGTTTGTGAAAGAGATGAACTTTGCGGGTGGACATGTCTTCAGCTATTCGCCGCGTCCCGGTACCGGGGCAGCAAAGATGAAGGGACAGGTCAGACCGGAGCTTAGAAAGAAACGGAATCATATCCTGCACGAGGCGTTGGAAGAATCCGCCAAGTCCTATCGCCAAAAATTCGTTGGACAAACGATGTCTGTGTTATGGGAATCGGTTTCCGAGATGGGTGAATGGGGCTGGCAAATGGAAGGACTGACCGGAAATTACCTGCGGGTGAATGCGTTCGCTCCCTCGCCTAGATGGAATGAAATCGATTCCGTAAACCTTAGTGAAGGTGCCAGCGACAAAATAAAAGGCATAATCATCAATCAAGGATAAGTGTCACTACGGCAAAAAAGAGCGGGGTTGTAAAATGAATGCATCGCAAAAAGGAGAAGATATGACGGCTCAAATCATCGATGGAAAATTGATCGCACAACAGGTCCGCGACGAAGTTGCTGCGAAGGTGGCAGAGCGTACCGCGGCAGGCAAGCAGAAACCGACTCTCGCCACGGTGCTGGTCGGCGACCGGCCGGATTCGGCTGCCTATGTAGCCTCCAAAGGAAAGGCTTGCCAGGAATTGGGGATGGGCTCGATCAGCGAACACCTGCCCGCTGATGCAACGCAGGAACAAGTTGAATCGCTTGTGAAAAGTTTGAATGCCAACCCGGAAGTAAGCGGTATTTTAGTGCAATTGCCTATGCCATCGCATATAGATGAAGAGCGTGTGCTTTCTCTCATCAATATCGAAAAAGATGTGGATGGCTTTTCGCCGCTCAATATTGGTCGACTGGCACAGAAGGGACGTGAACCGCTTTTTGTGCCCTGCACACCGTATGGTTGTATCTACTTGCTGGAAAAATCAGGTGTGAAAATCGAAGGTGCAAGCGCGGTTGTGCTGGGTCGCTCGAATATCGTCGGTATGCCAGCCGCTTTGTTGTTGATCGGTAAGAACGCGACGGTGACCGTCTGTCACTCGCGCACAAAAGACCTGCCGGGCGTCGTACGGCAAGCAGATATTCTCATCGCCGCGATCGGCAAGACTCAAATGGTGCGCGGCGACTGGGTCAAGCCTGGCGCGGCGGTCATCGATGTGGGCATCAACTCCGTCCCGGATGCCACGAAAAAGAGTGGGCATCGTCTGGTGGGCGATGTGTGTTTCGATGAAGTGAAGGAAGTCGCGGGCTTTATTACGCCTGTTCCTGGTGGCGTCGGTCCGATGACAATCGCAATGTTGATGAACAATACCTTGCGCGCAGCCGAGATACAGAATCCATAGTTCTGATTAAAGAGGCAAACAGAGATCACTAACGTTTCAGTCCCGTCGTGAGGCGGGACTATCCATTTGGGATATTCATGACAATTTGATTTTGAGAGAGTGAGGAGAAATGAAGAAGTTCTTCAAGTGGGTGGGTATTATTTTCGGCGCTCCGGTGGGATTGATTGTCGTTGGATTGGTCGCCATATATTTCAAAAGTCAATCACGCCTCACACGCATTTACGATTTACCTGAAGAAACGGTTGCTATTTCAATGGATACGGAATCTATTGAACGTGGCAGACATATCTTCCAGTTTCGCGGTTGTGAAGCCTGTCATAGTGGAGGAGGGTATGTTGATGTATCAGGATCAGATCAACCTCTTGATTCGCATCTAAGCCTACCTTCTCAGGATGTGCCGCATATGGAGGGGAATATTTATCTCGATGATCCCGCTATTGGCAAGGTTGTCGCCTCAAATTTGACGACAGGCAGTGGTGGAGTCGGGAATGAATATACAGGCCAGGATTGGGTACGCGCCATTCGTCATGGGGTGCGGCCGGATAGAACTCCTCTTTTGTTCATGCCAGCCACAGAATTTTACTTTCTGAGCGATGAAGACCTGGGAGCGGTGATTGCTTACATCAAAAGCGCGCCGCCTGTGGACCATGAGTTGCAGCCCATTTCGCTTTCATGGACGGGCAGAGTTGTGATGACGCTTGTCCCCACGATTACATTCATTCCGGCGGAGTTGATTCTACATGATGCGCCACGCCCAGCCGCGCCTGAAGTTGGCATCACGCCAGCGTATGGCGAGTATCTTACGCATTCGTGCAAGGTCTGTCACGGGCTGACCATGTCGGGTGGTCGCAGCCCGGGGTTTCCATCCAGTTGGCCGCCGGCCCCAAACCTGACGTTCGGCGCCGGTTCTGCCCTGCCAACCTGGACGGAAGAGGGATTCATGAACACAATTCGTACCGGGGTCACACCAGAAGGTATAAAGTTACGCGCCGAATATATGCCCTGGGGATCCTATAAATTTATGAATGATGACGAATTGAAGGCGGTTTGGGTTTATTTGCGATCCTTGCCGAAACTCGAGTACGGGAATCGGTGAGCCGTATGGCCGTCCCTTTTGCATAGCCTTTACAATGTTTTTTTGAACGGGTAGTTTGATATACTTGACCCATGTCACCGGATAAGGTCGGTAGGTATAAGATCAAATCTGAACTCGGCCGCGGCGGGATGGCAACGGTCTATCGGGCCTTTGATCCGATTTCCAACCGCGAAGTGGCGATTAAGGTCTTGCCGCCGGAGATGTTGCATAATCTGGTGACTCGGGCTCGCTTCAAGCGCGAACTCAAGCTGATCGCTTCGCTGGAGCATCCGGCCATTGTCCCGGTGTACGATGTGGGGGGAGAGGATAATCACGAGCCATACTTTGTGATGCGATATATGTCTGGGGGATCCCTTTCAGAGATGATCAGAAAGAGGAAATTCTCTCTGCGCGATGCCGCGTTGATCATTGAACGCCTGGCCTCTGCCCTCGATCATGCGCACTCGAAGGGGATTATTCATCGCGACCTCAAACCGGATAATGTCTTGTTCGATGCAAGTGACAATCCTTATCTTTCCGATTTTGGCGTGGCAAAACTTACGGAGACGGCTGTTTCTGCGACGGATGCTAGTGCCAACGCCAATGAGGCTATGGGCACAGCCGCCTACATTAGCCCGGAGCAGGCGCGCGGAGAGGATATTGACAGCCGTGCAGATATTTACGGTCTGGGTGCCATTCTCTATGAAATGTTGACTGGCGAGCCGCCTTATCGGGGGAATACAGTGATCGGCGTAGCGCTCCAGCACGTAAATGATCCTGTTCCCAATGTTTTGAAGATCCGCCCTGATCTGCCTGGTGAGGTGGATGTCATTATCAAAACCGCCATGGCAAAGAATCGCGAGAACCGCTATGCCACTGCAATTGAGCTGGCGCGGGAATTGAATAAGGTCGCCTTCGAGGGTGACCACACCATTCCAAAATTCCCGGCTCTGGTTGACCGGCAGACTGCCCCAGTTCCCTCCTCCAACCGGGCAGGCTGGATCGTGGCAGGATTAATTTTATTGATCGCGATCGCGGGTGCGGCCTATAGTTTCCGCGGACAGTTGCCATTTCTCTTCCCTGCCATGTCCACTTCCACAGCTGTCGCGACGTCTGTTCCTCCAACAGTTACCCCAACGGCTGTGCAAACGTTTACACCTGAACCTACACTAACAGCCGCGGTCACTCCAACGGGTGGAACCGCGATGCCCGAAGTTCCAGCCATCCCTGGCGGCGCGGACAAGATCGCGTTCGTTGCAGGGAATCAGCTTTATGTGATGGATATCAATGGCAGCAACCTGATCCAGGTCAGAACCGATAATTCCGCCAAATCGCATTTGCATTGGATCCCGGATGGACGCCTGACATATGTTTCACGCAACTGCGTTTATCTGATGGATATTGAGACTCGCCAGCCTCATGAAGTGATGTGCTTTGTTTCAGGTGAAGAACTGGAAGATTTTCAAGTTTCTCCGAATGGCAAGCTTGTCGCGATCAGCGTTCAACGCACCTTGAACATCCTCCCGTTTGACCTTGATGTTTTAAAGGAAGTAGATACAAGATTCAGTCTCCTCGCACTCAAGCAAAACTGTTTCTATAACCAGTATGCATTTCGGGAAGTGATTTGGTCAAAAAGCGGGACACAACTTGCGGCTCATGTTGTGGATACCGAACTGGTCAGCTCCGATCAAATCTTCCTTTTGAATGTGGATATTCCAAACTGCGATACAGTCGGTCCGGTACGTGTTGCCAAGATCCCAGGCACGCGCATTGATTTCAGCAGCGACAGTACGAAACGGATTACCAGCTACGACTGGGACGGCGATCATTTATTTCTGTTGAATGACAATATTCGGAACGATGGCTTTGGTGATCTGTATCTCTATGATAGCCAGGCCCGTACGGGTGAAAAAATAAATCCCATTAACGGACTTTGCTGCTATCGCGATGCCCGCTGGAGCCCGGATAAAAACTATATCTTTTTTGTGTTTCAACGGCTGGGGACGATCGAGCTTCAGTTCTATTATGTGCCCGTTGCGGATTTAGGGAAGAGCGAGTCCTGGGTTCCCATTGAGGATATAGATACATTATTTTCGACTCCACGCGAGAAACCACAACCTGCTTTACGACCCATCCAATAAAAGTCCCGGATCACACGGGACTTTTTAGTTCTTTCAGCTGTATCAATATCTTTCACTCGTAGCGAAACCGCCAAACGCCCACGCTGAAAAAGATCACTGCAAACCCAAGCAGAACACCTGCTTCCGGCAGAATGTCTCGCAAGCCCCCGCCGCGCAAGACCAAATCTAGCATTCCCTGCATCGCCCATGTTGTGGGTAGTACTTTCACGATGTTCTGTATTGTGGATGGAAACATTTCCAGCGGATACCAGCATCCACCCATCAACGCAAAGACCATGCCAAACATGATGCTCAATCCATTCGCCTGACCTTCGCTCTTAATGAAGGTGCCCATCGTTGTGCCAAAGGCAGCCGCCGCCAACGCGGACGTAAGCAGGATAACAAATAAGGCCAGTGGCTCACGTCCCCAATTTAGTTTCATGACCAGAATTCCAAAACCCACCAGTAATAACATCTGTACCAATGCCATCGCAACCTGACCCGTGATCGTGCCCAGTAAAAATGTCGCTTTGTTGGCAGGCGTTGTGAGCAAGCGACGCAATGTGCCTTGCCGGCGTTCGTAGGCGAATAATGCCGCAATTCCAAATAACGGAATAAATACCCACGTGATCAGCTGCCCCGCGGACGAATTGGCACGCGGATCATAGTCCACCTGATCCTCGGTATTTCCCTGAACGACGGTCACTCGTTCGGGCGCGTCGTTTTGAATGGATTGTGCTGTTTCAAGTGAGTTCTCGAAATATATCTGCTTCTCTGCCTCCGAGGCAAAAGGCTGAATGGACTCGCGTTGCTTGACCGCATTCTGCGCGGCAGAGACCGAACTACTTACACGGCGAATGGCGGTCAATATAGCGCGCTCGGCGACCGTCGCGTTCATGTTGTTGGGTCGTTGGAGCAGTTCCACTTCTGCAGAACCATTCTGCAATGAGGCGCTGTCGATCCCGGCAGGGATAATGAGCACAACTTCTGCGCGGCGGTCATCAAATAAATTCTGTGCTTCCTGGCGCGTGGTCAATTCGGGTCGCACGGCTGTTGAGTTTTCCAACTGGTCAATGATTTGTTGTGAAATTGCTGTTTTTGCTTCATCTACAAGTAAAAAAGAAATGCGTGGGTCCTCATCGCCTGAGGGTGTTCCACCAGCCAAAAGGAACGTAAAAACGATAGGTAGAATGATAAAGAATAACAACTCCGATGAACTTGAAAACCGGACGATAGCATCTTTCCAGGCGATGGCAAAAATCTTTTTCATAAACTAACCTTTCGCGCTGAGTGCTACGCAATCGAAGCGCAATTCACCAGCGAACTTGTCCTTCGACTGCACTCTCCTAAAGAACGGGTTCGTTCCGCTCAGGACGGATAATTATTTTTGCATAATCCCATTTCGATTGAACAGCACGATGGCAATCGCAAATAAAACTACGCCCATGCTGAGCAATGCTGTGATTGGCTGAACCAAATTGGGCAGTGTACCCCCTAAAGCCAAGGTGCTGAACCCATCCAAGCCCCAGGCGTTGGGCGTGATCTTGCTCAGAGTGCGGACGTAGGCAGGCATCTGATCAAGACTGATAAAGCTTCCACCGAGGATTCCGAAAATCAACATCAACGCCGAACCAAGGCTTCCAATCTGGGCAGGTGTGCGTGCCAGGGCTGTGATCAGCATGCCCCAGCCTGTTGCACCAAAAACAGCGGCGAGAATCAGAATTGCAAGACCCAGCGTGTCGCCCCATTTCACACCAAAAAAAACGGAACTCGCTGCGATTAAGATCCCAACTTGTGCGACGCCCGTTAAAAAGATTCCCAGCACTTTTCCACCGAGCACTTGCGCTGTGGACGTTGGGGAAACAAGCAGACGCGGTAATGTTCCTTGTGAGCGTTCGGCAAGAATGGAGCGTCCTCCATAGGAGACGGTGTACATCAAAAAGAGTAATGCCATGCCAGGCGCCATGTAGGCAAGGATGTCAAACTGAATCGCCGCGGCACCTTCTTTGTCCGTCTTGAGCGTAATGGCTGGTGCTTCATTCGTATCTACATTCTGAAATAAATTACGTGCTTCGCTTTCCATATCTTGTGGATTCAAAAGTCCCGCCTGCATCAATTGCACAAGGGACGTCATGCCGCTGGTGCGTCCCTCTTCGACGCGCGAAATAAACTCGTCCACGATGGCTTTGATGACTCCTGCACTCGTTGGGCGTGTGGGGTTTGTATACACTTCGATCTTTACAGGGTCAGGCTGAACGAAATTTTGATTAAACGCTATCCCTTCGGCTGGGATGATCGAACGAGTAAATCCTGCGGGGATGATGACTGCCGCGGTAGCTTGGTCATCGTCGATGGAACGGCGAGCCGCTTCAGGGTCGGATGATGGGGTTGGCTCCATTAAATCGGCGAGATCCTGCGAAGAGAAGACATCTGCCAGGGCGTTTCCCAATTGGTCCTGATCCAGATTAACGATGACAACGGGAATATCCGAAAGTCCGCTGGAATTTCCGCTGAAGCGACCCGTGACAAATCCCATGCCGATCGTGAGGAGAAACGGCGCGAGCAACATAAAGATCAGCGCAGCGCGGTCGCGGAAGATAAGCTTGAGATCTTTGAGACCGATAAGAAAAAGTTTTAGCATAGTTAATTATGAGATGTGGTTGCGAGCCAATCTTCCCTGGCACCGTCCGCCTGGGAAGGTGTGGCGAAGCAATCTCCAGTTAAGTAGAGGATTGCTTCGTCGCAAAAAACGCTCCTCGCAATGACATTAATCTCTCAATGCTCTTCCCGTAAGGTGCAAAAACACTGCTTCGAGATTCGGCTCACGAATATCAATCGAGCGGATTTTGACACCGCGCTCGTTTGCCTTTGTGACAACGGCTGCCAGCACATCCTCCGCTTCATGCGCAATGATGGAGACTTCATGGTCGCTGGCACTGGCTTCAAGGACATCTTTAACTCCATCGAGCGATTTCGCAAGCGCCTCGGAGTCATCATTTTCGCCGAGGTGCAGAATGAGCGTTTCAGTTTGACCCACCTGTTGGGTGAGTTCCTTTTGTGTACCGAGTGCGATGAGCTCGCCATGATCGAGGATGCCGACACGGTCCGAAAGTTCCTGCGCTTCTTCCATATAGTGCGTGGTGTAAAGCACAGTCATGCCCTGCTTATTGAGGTCTTTGACGGTATCAAGAATGGCGCGGCGGGATTGTGGATCAATGCCAACCGTGGGCTCATCCATGAAAAGCAGACGCGGCTTGTGGAGCAATCCCACACCGATATTGACGCGTCGCTTCATACCACCTGAATACGTCCTGACTCGGTTTTTAGCCTTATCCGTTAAACCGATTTGCTCCAACACTTCATCCACGCGGCTGTTCAGGAATTTGCCGCTCAATCCGTACATTTGGCCCCAGAATATTAAGTTTTCGCGCGCAGTAAGATCTTCGTAAAGTGCAAGTTCCTGAGGGACAACGCCGATCACTTGTTTGACAGCCATCGGAGCTTTGGTGATTGAATGCCCGCCGATGGTTGCGTCACCTGAAGTGGGCGTGTACAAAGTTGAGAGCATGGAAATTGTAGTAGTCTTACCTGCGCCGTTGGGTCCAAGCAGGCTAAAAATTTCCCCTTCTTTGATATCAAACGAAATTCCTTTGACCGCAGTGAAATCGCCGTATTGTTTGACCAAATTCTGAACTTCTAAAATAGAGGGCATAGGTTGCTCCTTGCGAGAATCTGTTTTATTTACGTTGGATTGCAATGAAAGTATCGGAAAACAGGATGAGGAACAAGGTCAGATAGTGCTTGACCTTTTATTTTTTGGCGCTGGCAATGGTGGCAACTTCTGGATGACAGGAAGCGTTTTTTCCAGCCAGCTGATTTCGTTTTCGAAGTAATTAATGCCGTAGTCAAGTGTCAATTGCCAAAGACTCTGCAGGCGTTTCGAATCCACCTTTTTAGAGTTTTCGTCAATACTTTTCTGCGCCAATTGGCATTGTGAAAGACTCTTACGCAGCCGCTCAATTCGGTTTTCAAATAAGCTAGCGATTTCCGCGTTGGTAATATTATGCGCGAAAAAGACCTGAATCAGCCAGGCCTCGCGCTTGCTTTCAACGGGTAGGGGAGTAGATACCCAGCGCCGCAGTTCGGCTCTTCCAGTATCTGTAATCTTATATTGCTTTCGATTCGGTTTACCCTCCTGTTGAATAACCTGCGATTCCACCATCCCATCCTTTTCCAAATTTTCAAGAGCCTTATAAATGTGGCTTTGCGTTGCAGACCAGAAATGTGCAACCGATTGGTCAAAGAATTTTTTTAGATCATAGCCCGACATGGGTTGATAATCGAGAAAGCCAAGGATGGCATGTGACAGAGGCACGTATATTCTCCTTCAGATATATATCTATATAGGAGTATAACGCTCTGGATATATGCTGTCAAGGAAGAATTAATCTATGGTGTGGAGATCGTACACTCTTTATTGCATTCTATTGTACTGCTTCATAATCGCCTGCAATTCTTCATGTGGCAATGCTTTGGCGCTGACACCTTTGTGCCCAGTCATATCTTCTGCCGCGATCATGGAATTGATGATGGCTTCTTCGGTTGCATAGGTAGAAGCCATGAGCACAGGATCGATAAAATTATTGCTGAGCGCCTGAATCGCTGCCACGCCCTGTTGATCGCCCAGCGCGGCATTGGGATTCGCGGTGGAAAATGCCAGGAAAATATCGCCAGAGCCATTGCCCCCAAGCGAGCCTGTCCTTGCCATTCCCAGGGAAGCGCGCTTTGCAAGTCGTTTGAGTTGATGAGGGAGAAGCGGCGCATCTGTCGCCAGGATAACAATCAACGAACCATCATCCTGTTTGAATGGATTCTCACCGCTCGTCCATATCGTGTTGTCTTTCAAATGCTGACCTACCGGGACGCCAGCAACGGTCAATTGGAAACGCCTTCCAAAATTTGTTTGCGCAAATGCACCAATGGTCCAGCCACCAAATTTTTCAGGGAGTTGACGCGAGGATGTGCCTGTACCACCTTTGAATTCGTAGCATAACATGCCTGTTCCGCCGCCGACATTACCCTCTGCAATCGGACCGGAGGTTGCGGAACTCAACGCTTTCAACACATGTTCGGGTTTCACAAAGAAGGCATTGATATCGTTGAGCCAGCCATCCGCGGTCTCTGTGACCAGCGGGCAGGACCAGCCTTGAAAGATTGTGCTGTGTGTGACCTGCCATTGGATAATCGTATCGCGAACCACGCCAACACTGTGCGTGTTCGTGATCCCAATCGGGCCCTCGAGAAAGCCACCCTCTTCGACCCAGGCAGAACCAGTCATTTCGCCGTTGCCGTTGAACGGGAACCAGGCGGCAAAAACAGGGTCATGGTCTTCCTGTCCACGCGGGTGGATGATAGTCACGCCCGTCCGTGCGGATTCGCCTTCGATAACGGTGCTATAGCCAACGGTCACGCCTTGAACATCGGTGATCGCGTTGTACTTCCCGGTCCTGCCTTCAAATGGAATCCCCAAATCGCGGGCGCGTGGCTTGGTCATATCTCTCCTCTTAGCCATAGCCTTGCGAAGGTTTGATCGGCACAACTTCACCAGCAAGAAAAACCTTCGCAAGGCTATGGCTTTTGCGAAGCTACCAATTCAACGAGTTGTGTCGTAATCCCTTGCATCACTTCATCGGGTACGCCATCCACTGCCTTTGATTGGATGCGTGTGTCGATGCCATCGTTGACGTAATCTACGACCACAAATTGTTCGAGCGTGCGAGCAATTTCGGTCGAAAACCAATCCAGTTTGCATAGCGAGGCGATGCGTTGTGTAATATCGCGCAAAGCTGTGAGTTCGTATCTGTTTTCGTCTTGGGGTGTGACCACAGAGAACACGTGAGTAAGAGGGTGCCACCAGCAGGGATAGGTTTTGCCAGCTGCATAAAAGACGCGAAACCAGGCCGGTTGTCCGTGGATGGTGCGGGGAATGACTGTTGCCTGGATCAAGTATTTTTGTTCAGGGAATTCCATACGGGCGCGCAGGATTTGATCCATGGAAAAGGCGCCGAGAATAACGCCTTCACTGCCGCCTTCGTTTGTAGGTTTGATAACGAATTGATGACCGAGGGGAGTCAAATCAAATTCGGGAATGACAGGCTGTTCGATAAACGGAGGCAGGATCACTGTGTAGGGGGTGTGAATCCCGGCCGTGATCAGTTCCAGATGCATGGTCGCTTTGTCCTCTGACCAGGCCGAGACTTCAGCAGGATTGATGCGAAACGTATAATGTTCCCGCGACCAGCGATGGATTGGCTCGAAGCGCGGGTCATATTGGGAACGGTCAAGGATCGCGCGAAATGAATGTTCACCCTTGTATAACGCAGTAATGGATTCAAGCAGGTTATCGGGTGTGATCTGCCAAAGGGTGAGTCCCTTTTCGTTGCAGGCATGTTCAATCATTTGGACAAAGTCAATATCATATTCCCAGTACCAGGGAAGGCAGAGGTCGTAGTGCATGAGTTCAATTATAAGCGTATGAAATGGAATGTCATCTCGTTATAAAATGCGGGTACAATTTGCGGACTCACCGGCGCCCTACACTAAGCCGGTAAAAAGGAAAGGATTTGGAAATGAGTACAGACACAGTCCAAAAAGATGTGGTAGTTTCCATGGAATATACATTGCATGTAGACAATGAAGAAATTGATTCGTCAAAAGGACAGGATCCATTAGAGTTTCTTGCGGGTCACGGCAACATTATCTCTGGTTTGGAACGTGAAATGATGGGCATGAAAGTAGGTGATAGCAAGGATGTTGTGATCCAGCCCGCGGATGCTTACGGTGAATTTGATGACCAGGCCTATATGGAGGTGCCGCGCAAGGATTTTCCCACCGATATGCAAATTGAAGAAGGATCGGAATTGACGGTTCGGGATGATTCAGGGCAGTCGCGTTATGCACGCATCGATGCGATTGATGGAGATACCGTGAGGTTGAATTTCAATCATCCGCTGGCCGGGGACGAGTTACATTTCAATGTGAAGGTAGTGGGTTTACGTGAACCGACCTCCGAAGAACTGGAACATGGACATGTCCATCAGGACGGACATCATCACTAGGTCACAATTTCTCAACAGGATCTCTTTGTAGATCAAAATGTCCCACCGAACGGTGGGACGTTTTGTTAATCGGTCGTGGCTGGTAGGGGAAGAGCATCCTCTTTCGCAGGAACAAATTCCTGTCTTGCGCCGAGGCGGAGATGGAGAAAATAGTATGCCAGGACAGAGAGTCCGCATAGGGCTCCACCGATATACCACAACAGGTTCGGGTTGTAATTATCCAGAATATAGCCTGCCGCGCCGGGACCGATCGTCGAGGGGATCGCCCACGAAAGTCCTGCCACCGCCATATAGCGTCCGCGCATCTTTTCGGGCGCAAAGCCCGCCACCAGTGCCTGACTGGTGGGGACAACGATCATCTCACCGATGGTAATGATCACGATGTTGAGTGCAAACAAGACAAAGGTGGTGACGATGCCAAAAAGCACGAATCCGATCACATAAAAGATTGTGCCAAATGACATCATTAGGAAGGGTGGACGATATTTGATCAGACGCGTCAGCCAAAATTGAAAGAGCACTACCGTGATAGCACTGGTCGTCATTAAGAAACCATAGCCCTGTGGGTTGATGCCATGGTTATCGCGCAAATAGACGGAGAGCGAACCATACATTTGCTGGTAAACCAGCAGCATCAGGATATTGGCGACGATGAACGACATAAATGCAGTATCGCGTGCCACGAATCGATAGCCTATGATAGTTTTCAGGAAGGACTCGCCTTTTTCATGAGCATGAGCCTCAGGTTTTGTTTCAGGGATGGCACGATAAATAATCACTGCCACGAAACAACTGATGATCGAATCGATCACGAACAAATAGAAGAAATTGATGTTCGCCAGAAATCCGCCGATGGTTGGACCAATGATCCATGCCAGGTTTCCTACCACGCGCAAAATGCCGAAACCTTCCTGTCGCTGCTTTTCAGGCAGAATGTCGGCAATCATAGCTTCATGCGCAGGCCGAGCAACACTTGAGAGCAGACCCACCACGATCACAAGAGGGAACAGGATGGCGAAATTGTTGACGAGACCGAATCCAAGCGTACTGATCGCGCTAAACACCAGACCGAATAAGATCAACTGCTTCCGCCCAAATTTGTCAGTCAACGCGCCGCCGACCATGCTTCCGACTAGACCAAATAAGGATGATATCCCAAGCAGGATGCCCGCCTGTGTCATGCCTACGCCAAACTTTTGTGTGATGTAGAGAGCAAAGAACGGAAAGAGAAGCGTGCCTCCGATGCCATCAATGAAACTTACCGAGACGACAACCCAGAACAGGCGTGGGAACTCATGGTAGATTTTATTCAGACGAGTGACCATACGCGTCCTTTCGTGTGGGGAGAATCTATTATAGCACATTTGTTCTGATTTTGGATTAATGATACATCGGCTCTCTGGGAATTGCCGTGATTTAGGCATAGATGGTGGTGGCTGAGAACAGGCGATAGCCATGCAAGTCAAGATAGATACGCTGGAACAGGTGTTGGAGGTTGAAAATGCCATAGCAGCGTCGTTTGAGAACCTTGACC
>DASWEH010000078.1:0-4186 GCA_036394895.1 Anaerolineales bacterium | reverse complement strand
ACCTTGTGGCGCAATATCTTTCTGGGACGAGAACTCTGCAATTCCTTGGGATTCCTCGATATTCAACGGATGAGGGACGAAACACACCGGCTGATGTCTCAATCCATGGGCTTCACCTCACAGGCTGTCAGTCCTGATTCGCGGGTCGGCATGTATTCCGGCGGTGAAAAGCAAGGAGTGGCCATCGTACGCGCGCTTTTCTTTGACGCTGAAATCATCATACTTGACGAGCCTACCATGGGTCTCTCGCTCAAAGAGACGGCCAAACTGGTCAACTTCGTCAATGGTATCAAGCAAGCAGGCAAATCTGCCATTTTTATTGACCACAACATCCTGCATGTCTACAATGTCGCCGATCGCGTGGTAGTGATCGACCGTGGAAAAGTTGCCGGTGAATTCGTAACAAAAGATATCGGCCTACCCGAGTTAATGGAAAAGATGGTCCGTGTTGCAGAAACTGGCAGCCTCGACTAACGAATAGAAAGGGCTGAAATCAATGAAATCTCAAACCGACGGTATTGCACCCGAAGTCAGCCAGCACTATAAAGTGGCCTTCAGTCTTCGGCGATTTGCGCGCATGAATAGCGCCCAACTTGGAATTCTAGGTGTCTTCCTGGCCTTGTGGCTAATATTTATCATTTCAGCCCCCAAGACCTTCTTATCATCACAAATATATTATGCAATTATGTCCACCATCCCTTTCTTTGCCATCATGGCCATTCCCCTGACCATCGTGGTGATCGCTGGGGAGATCGATCTCTCATTCCCATCGATCATGGCCATGGGTATGGTGGCGTTCTATTTTACTTATAAAAGTACAGGCTTTATCGGCAATGCGACCCTTCAGGTATTCCTGGCGATTATCGCCGCCCTGTTGACTGGAACCATTATTGGCTGGATAAACGGCTTTATTATCGTAAAGTTTGGTATTCCATCGCTGGTTGTCACCATCGGTACGCAATTCTTTTGGCGGGGTGCGGTGTTGGTGCTTCTTTCTGGTGGGAATTTCACCTTGGATTTCATAATGCGGACACCTTTTTACCCACTGCTGGTCGGCAAGATCGGTGGGTACTTACCAATGCAGATGGTTTGGTTGATCGTGATCACGATCCTTGGTTGGGTGCTGCTGAACCGCCATAGGTTTGGCGCACACATTTACCTGATTGGCGACAATGTTAACAGCGCCGAATTGATGGGTGTCAATACCGGGCGTACCCGCATCCAGGCCTTCATGCTGATAGGTCTGGTCTCAGCCTTCGCCGGCGTGCTCGCCAGTTTTTATGTTGCTTATTTTTGGCCCAGCCTGGGCGATGGATATTTATTAAGCACACTGGCCTCCGTCTTCCTGGGTGGTACATCCGTCTTCGGCGGCGTCGGTACGATCCTGGGGACTTTTCTCGGGGCCTTTATCATCGGTTCCATAGAAGCTGCGACGGTGGCGGTGGGCTTGACGGGATTCTATACCCAGTTGATCTACGGTCTTATCATCGTGCTATCAGTGATTATGCACACTTATCTGCGCAAGCGAGGTGAATAATTGATTGGAATGGACTGCTTCTTCGCGAACGAAGCGATTGATATCACAGATAAATAGTTTATGGAATCAAATATCGTCGTCATGGACTGGAACCTGACATCAAACGGGAACGCCTTATATGGATGTAAATCCGGTAATTTCCATCTTGGAGCGCAGGCTTCGCCTGGCCGTTATCGGGGGTGGACCGGCCTCTTTTATCGGTGCCATGCATTGGCAGGCGGCGGTATCGGCAAGGTAATCGGTGCTGTGGTTGGCGCGTTTCTGATCGGTGTCATGAATAACGGCATGTCTATCCTGGGTATTGGGATCGACTGGCAGCAGACCATCAAAGATCTGGTGTTGTTGCTCACGGTTTTCTTTGATGTCTATAACAAGAACAAGAACGTGTAACAATTAACGATAGCCAAGCGAATAACGTCTTCCTAGGGAAGAACCTTTCGACACGTTATAGGATATGCACATGGTTAATATATTGAACCAATTACTTCAGGAAGAGCAAGAACTTCAGTTCACAAGCTTTAATGAAGCCACTGCGTGGCAGCTTGGATGTGATCTTGTTGAACGAGCTGTGAAAGAAGACCTTCTTGTAACAATCGACATCACAAGGGGCAACCATCAGCTTTTCCATGCCAGCTTGAGGGGCACATCTGTTGATAATGATGAATGGATCAAACGCAAGGTCCGTCTGGTCTATAGGTTCGGGCACAGTTCGTTTTATATTGGACAGCTGCTCAAGAGCAAAGGCAAGCGAATAGAAGAAGCCTATTTAATATCTGAAAGCGACTATGCTCCGCATGGCGGTTGCTTCCCTGTCATTGTTAGAGATACCGGGATGATCGGTATGATTACGGTCTCCGGCCTGGCTCAGGAAGAAGACCATAAATTGGTTGTTAGAGCAATCACGGATTATCTGGCACAAGAGAAATGAGATGGAGTTAAATCTTGCAATATTGGGCATGCGTTTTGTGAACAGCTTCATCGAATCAAGCAACACTAACGGCAAATGGGTAAAATGTTAATAGCTGTTGTTACTTTTGAGTGAGGAATATCGATGTCAAAATCTAGGATCGTTTTAGTTACAGGCGCAACTGGCAAGGTGGGGCGGGTATTTATTAAGCGTCTGTTAGAAGATCCAAAATTCGATGCGTTTACAGTTCGAGCATTATGCCATCACCGCGAACTGGAACCACACGAACGAATACAAAATGTTCATGGTTCCATCCAGCATCGCGAAGTTGTAGAAAAAGCGATGGACGGCGTGACTCATGTTCTTCATCTGGCGACTTGCAAGGAAACTCCTGATCAGATCATGGATGTGGCTGTGAAGGGTATGTTCTGGTTGCTCGAAGCCTGTCGCACAAGTCCCACATTCCAGCAATTTCTTTTAGTAGGCGGTGATGCCGCCATTGGACACTTCGTTTACCCGCGTTCCGCTCCAGTCACTGAGGCACAAAAACATTCGGCATACCCCGGATGTTATGCCCTTTCCAAAGTTCTCGAAGAAGTGATGCTGGAGCAATATTACATTCAATATGATCTCAACGGCTGCTGCCTGCGTGCGCCATGGATCATGGAGAAGGATGATTTCAAGCATCAGCTTTCCTTCGGCGAAGATGTCTTCGGTGGACCGCGTTGGCGGGATCTGGTCGGTGCACAACTCGCGGATGAATATGTGCGGATGCAAACCATCCCGATCATGCTAGATCTGGACGGGAATCCCGTCAAACGCAATTTTATTCACGTGGAAGATCTGGTCAGCGCGTTATTGCTCGCGATCGATCATCCCAAAGCTCGCCAGCAGTTATTCAATATCAGTATGGATGAACCTGTAGATTACGCCGAAGTCGGCAACTATCTGAACGCAAGCCGTGGCTACCCTTCTGTCGGCATCAAGACTCAGTATCACTCCACGTGGTTGGACAATACCAAAGCAAAACTGCTTCTGGGTTGGCGCCCTGAATATGATTTGAAGAAGATAATTGATTCCGCCTGGGATTATGAACGCGCAAAAGATGATCCGCGAAAGATTTGGTATCCGGGCTGAAATCTGGAGTCCATCAGCTTGCTGATGGATATGTTCGGCAGCAGGCTGCCTGACTTCAAAGTTACTAAAAAGGAATTTTTTGATGAAATCAGTTCGTTTGCATGGGACAGGAGATCTGCAAATCCATGATGAAGAAGTTCCTGTGGCTGGCGTCGGGGAGAAATTGATCCGCGTGAAATCTGTGGGTGTGTGCGGCTCTGATTTGCATTGGTTCTCTGAAGGTTCGATCGGTGACGCAAAACTGGAACACCCACTTGTGCTGGGACATGAGTTCGCAGGTGTCACAGAGGATGGCCAGCGCGTGGCGATTGATCCCGCTATCTCCTGCGGGCATTGTGAATTTTGCGAGCATGGACATCCCAATCTCTGCGCGAACCTGATCTTTGCCGGGCATGGCAAGCATGATGGTGCCTTGCGCGAATGGATGGTGTGGAGCGAAAAGAATCTATTTCCCATTCCTGATTCGATCTCAGATGACGATGGCGCGCTGCTCGAACCGTTGGGCGTCGCGATCCATGCGGTTGATTTGGGAAAACTCAAAGCCGGGATGACAGTCGGTGTGTTTGGTTGTGGGCCTATAGGTTTACTAATCCTTCAAATCGCAA
>DASWEH010000077.1:0-11974 GCA_036394895.1 Anaerolineales bacterium | reverse complement strand
TATGAATGGGGAGGATGTTCAGGTTAAATAGTGTCACAGCGTAAGAATGCTCAAAAGATTGCCATCATTATACGGTAAAATTTCGGTGCGGGACGATAGACAACAGATATTAAATCAAGGACAAAAATCATTCATGAATTTCAGTTTGCATAAGGACTTTTCGGAACTTTCCCCCGAGCCCTGGAACGCGCTCGTGGAGCAGAGCCTCGCGGACACGCCTTTCTCGCGTTACGAGTATCTGAGCGAATGGTGGAAAACGCTGGGTGGAGGAGAATGGCTTCGCCAAAGCGCGGAGTTGATTTTGGTTTCGGCTAGTGAGAATGATCAACTCATTGGTATCGCTCCATTGTTCATTTCTGATTACGACGGTCAACGCGCGCTGATGCTTGTTGGCAGCATTGAAATCTCGGATTATCTGGACTTGATCGTTCGCGAACAGGATTTGCCTCTTTTCTTAGCCGGTCTTTTGGATTTTCTTGCTTCTTCTTCTGTCGCCGATCATTGGTCCGCCCTCGATTGGTATAACATCCCCGATTCCTCACCCACCCTCGCGGCCCTCAAAACCGAGGCTGAAAAGCGCGGCTGGACCCATCACGAAGAGATCTATCGTCCCACGCCGCGTATCCCGTTGAACGGATCGTTCGAAGAATATCTCTCAGGCATCGATAAAAAACAACGCCACGAAGTTCGCCGCAAAATGCGCCGCGCCGCCGAAAGCGAGAAGAATGTCCGTTTTACGATCGTAAATGGAACAGAAGATATTAACTCTGAAATCAACGCCTTTTTTGAGCTGATGGTACAGGAGCCTAGCAAACAGGAATTTCTTCACCCCACCATGCGTGAACAATTGACTGTCACCATCCAGAACGCGCATAAATATGGATATCTCTGGCTGGCATTTCTTGAAATCGATGGAGCGAAAACAGCTGCGTCACTGAATTTCGATTACAAAAACAAACTCTGGGGTTATAACTCAGGTGTCAGCCGGGAGCATATGGAACTCTCTCCGGGCTGGGTGTTATTGGCTCACACCATCCAATGGTGCTGCGACAATGGACGCTACGAATTCGACTTCATGCGCGGGGATGAGGAGTACAAGTATCGATTTGGGGGAGTAAATAAGTATGTGATGAGGGCGAGAGCGATTAAGTCATAAACAGGAGCGAGCCCCCAGACTCGCTCCTGTTCTTATTAGGTCTTAAACCCTGGTGTGTATCGATCTTCCCATTCTGAGATCGCGGCGCGGATGGCAGCTTTGATCTCCGGGTCCGGCACATCGTCCACTCCATTGTAGCGCGTCAAACCAACATAGACCACCACCCCGCCTTCGGGGGATTGAGTGAGAAAGATGCCGCGCTCTCCGAGCGCTGTTCCTTCCAGGCGGGCTTGCAGGATCGAGTCGATCTGCCCCACGATGCTATTGGCTGGCGTAGACGGCCGGTCCTCTTTTGCGATGGTTGAGAATCTAGGTGTGGCAGATGGCGGAACTGGCTGGGATGCAGGACGCACAGGTTGAACCGGAGTAGGCTTACTCTGAGTAGGAGTGCCACCCAAAGCGTCCAGGCGTTCAGAGATTGATGTTGGCTGGGATGATGTATTCATCGAAGGTGCAGATCGTCCTTCCAGCCACGGACGCATAATGTTCAACATGTCAATCAGTCGCTTGCGTTGGTCTGGCGATAAGGAGGATGGATTCACGCGCCTCCCGTCGAGATCAAGAGCGAACGATCCGTTCTCGTTCTTAATCCGGAGAAGTCCGGGATCATCTACTGTGACAGTCTCCGGCTTAATCTCACGAGCAGGTGCTGGTTGATCTTTCTTCTCCTGCTCTTCTTCGGCTTTTCTTTTTTTGTAGCCCTGACCGCGGCCTTCATACAGACCGAAAATATAAACAAAAATAAGTCCGGCGATCCAGGCAAGAATTGACCAATTAAATTCCATAGCTCACCTTACAAAGTACTGCAAAATTGACTCTACGGCACAAAGGAAACTGTTTGGCAATTTGGGCAAAAATGTGTGCTGCGTTGACCTACGATAATGCGTTCGATAGTTGTCCCGCAGGTGGGACAGGGTTTTCCGGCACGGTCATACACTCGAAAATAATTTTGGAATTCACCGCCGCGATAGACCCAATCAAAGGATGCACCATTGCGGCGAATACCTTCTTTCAGGACCGTCCGAATCGCCTCATGCAAAGCTTCTGCCTGTTGGGCTGTAATGGAATCAGATACAGAGAGTGGGTGCAACTTTGCAAGATTTAAAGATTCGTCTATGTAGATGTTACCGAGACCCGCGAGGAACGTCTGGTCGAGCAACAATGGCTTGAGCTGGCGATGTCTGCTGTGTAACGCCATGTAAAGCCATTGTGGTGTAAATCTCTTGCTCAATGGTTCAGGACCAAGTCTGCCAAGTACTTCCTCAGGATCTGCAGTTAACCAGACGCGCCCGAATTTCCGCGTATCGTTGAATACCAGATTGCTCGGAGCCTCCTGTGCAGAGGATTGTCCAGGCAGTAATTTTAATATCAAGCGATCATGTTTTTCGGGTCTAATTTTACTATCTTTAATAATGAGATCACCACTCATCCGCAAGTGGATCAGGAGACTGAAATCCGAAAGGCGCAGGATGAAAAACTTGGCACGGCGTGTGACCTCTTTGATTTCCTGTCCTTTGATCTGCGCCTTGAATTTTTTAGGAGAAGGTAACGCCAGCGTGCGAGCCCAGCGTAAATCAGCATCCTTGATCGTTTTGCCAAGTAGATGTGGTCTTAGTTTGCGTGTGATTGTTTCAACTTCTGGCAGTTCGGGCATATTAAAAACCAGTAATTAGTTTTCAGTGCTGGGTTACTGAACACTGAAAACTGATTACCTTTATTCGTTGAACATCTCTCCGACACTGCGTCCCTGATGGGCACGACGGATGACTTCTCCGAGCAAAGGGGCAATGGATAACACCGTAATGCGTCCTTCCAGCGGTTTCATTTTTGCGCTTGGAATGGGTACAGTATCCGTTGTGAGAATGCATTTAATAGGCAGCTCCGCCAATCGTTGCGCGGCGCTTTTGGAGAAGAGGGGATGGACAAACGCCAGATAAATATCGCGGGCGCCGTTCTTTTTTACCACTTCCACTGCCTGCGCCACAGACCCACCAGTATCCACTTCATCATCGACGATGATGACATCATGACCTTTCACCTCTCCAATCAGCGTTAGTGCTTCGGCTTTGGCATCATTCCCTGTGCGGCGCTTTTCAATAAAGGCAATCGGCACATCCAGATCGAGCGCGTAATTTCGTCCCTTTTTGGCAAAGCCTAGATCGGTTGCCACCACAACCGGATCTTGCATTTCAGAACGCAGGTTATCCTTGATATGATCACTGATCATGTGGGAAGCTGTCAACACATCGCCAGGGACAGAGAAGAAACCTTGGATTTGTCCGGCGTGCGGATCGAAGGTCATGTACCGGTCTGCACCTGCGCTCTCGATCATATCCGCCACCAACCGGGCAGTGATCGGTACGCGTGGCTGGTCCTTCTTATCTGAACGTCCATAACAAAGATAAGGCACAACGGCTGTGATACGTGCAGCTGAATCCAGGCGAATGGTCTGGACCATGATAAGTAATTCCATCAGGTTGTAGTGGACAGGGGAAGAAGTGCTCTGGATTACATATACATCGTGTCCGCGAGCGCTATCATTCAGCTTGACAAAGATGTTTTCGTTGGGGAATTGAATGATCTCGCGTGGGCTTAATTTTTGCTCGAGATAATCTGCGATCTTCTGTGCCAGGTTGGGTGAAGCCGATCCGGCATATAGTTTTATATCCCCGTACATTTTTATTCCATGAGTGTGATGTGACATCTTTGCTCCTTACCTTTCAAAAAGCTTTTCCAAAAGCCGCCTCTATTTTCGATTTCCATTTAACAGCGCTGTAACGGCTTCATACGGGGAGATATCTCTGTTGACGACTTTCTCGATCATCTCTTCATACTTTTGTCGCTGGATATTTTCCAGAAAGCGATCCATTAACGCTTCCTGCAGCAACGTTTCCATTTCGGATCCTAAGCGGGCGCGGTCACGAGCTATCCAGTCTCCGGTTTGTTGCAAGTGCTCAACATGCTTCGCAATGGCAGCAGCTAGCTCGTCAACCCCTTTGCCCTCGGTAGCAACCGTTTTGACGATGGGAGGAATCCATAAGGTTGAATCAGTTATCGGTGCAGAAATGGACATGTCCTTTCCATGATGGCGAAATATGCGTTTCGTTGGATGAGCCAGCTCGAGCGTGGAGCGGAGCGCACGTTCCGTATTTTCGACTCCGGGACGATCCGCTTTGTTGATGACGAGCACGTCCGCGATTTCCAAGATCCCGGCTTTGATCGCCTGGATATCATCGCCGAGTCCGGGCGCTTCAACCACAATCGTCGTATGGGCGAGCCGCGCCACATCCACTTCGCTTTGTCCCGCACCGACTGTTTCAATGATAATGATCTCATATCCCGCAGCATCAAAGATTTGCACGAGGGAAGCTGTCTTTTGAGCAATCCCACCCAATGAACCGCGCGAAGCCATCGAACGGATGAAGACGCCGGGATCACCCGAAAGGTCGCGCATCCGGACGCGGTCACCAAGGACTGCACCGCCCGTGAACGGACTCGAAGGATCGACAGCAACAATAGCAACTTTCTTATCGACGTTCTTTCGATAATAGAGAGCAAGTTGATTGACGAGCGAAGATTTCCCCGTGCCCGGCGCGCCAGTCACACCAATGAGATGCGCTTTGCCTGTATGTTGAAAGAGTTCTGCGAGTGCAGCGCGGCCTTCCTGCGCATCATTTTCTGCCTGAGTTAGCAAGCGTGCCAACGCGAGGCGGTTTCCTTCCAGGATGGATTGTGCTAAAGACATCTTTCTCTTATATACGAAATTACGTGGCGCTAAGGCGCCACGTAACCTCACACCTTCACTGCCTCACGAACATCCTTGATAATATCGTCCGTAGATGCACCGGGACCATAAATGCCCGTAATGCCCATTTCCTTTAATCGTGGCATGTCTTCATCGGGAATGATGCCTCCTATGAAAACCTTGACTTGATCCTGTCCGTTCTTTTGGAGCAGTTCCAAAATGCGGGGTGCCAATGCCATGTGCGCACCCGAAAGAATGGATAAGCCAACCACATCCACATCCTCTTGCAGCGCGGCTTCGGCGATCATCTCAGGGGTTTGACGCAAGCCCGTGTAAATCACTTCCATACCGGCATCTCGCAGTGCACGGGCAACGACTTTCGCGCCGCGATCGTGCCCGTCGAGACCGGGTTTCGCAACAAGGACACGGATTTTTTTCTCCGTCATGGTTCCTCCGTGAAAAAATTCTCATATCATTATACTATGATGGTGAGGTGACAAAAATCATCCTTACTTTGCAAGAGTAGATAATTGGGTGGGCTTGCCGAACAGCTTCACCACGGAGAACACGGAGAAAAGCTTTTAAAATCTCTGTGAACTCCGTGTTCTCCGTGGTGAGTGGAACGTAGCCCATTCTTTTAGCCATTCCCTATTTTGCACGAGTGGATCTCTTGTTGAGCTTGCCAACAGCTTAGCCACAGAGCGCACTGCACTCTGCGAGTATGCTTCGCTAGGAACTCAGAGCCTTTTCTTGATCTTCTCAGCAAACTCAGTGATCTCCCCTGGCACCACCTGCAAGGGCCAGGACAGGTGTGTGGCAATGCAACTATCCTGATTATCATCATTAATTTCGCAATGAGGCTGAAATTTCCCGGTACCTATGGCGAGTCGAGGCATCCTTAAAATATGCTATACTTTGTTCATGCAATCGCGCGCAGACTGGTCACATTGGGCTGAATCACTACACCGCTTGAAACTAGATGGACTGGCTTCATGGCTGCTCGAAGCTGGGGCGCCTCTGACCGTCTTAGGTGCACAGGCACTTTACATCAGCCAGCCATTTCTGGGTGGAAAACAATGGAATGCATTTGCTCACATGCTTGAAGAAGATGATGAAGTACAAGCCTTTGCCCGTTATTTACGTGGAGAGGATTCGTAATGGTTGCTTTCGGTTTCCTTGTTCTTGCGGCGATTCTTTTGCTGGCGCTTACACTTTGGAGACGAAGATCACCAGGATCATTGCGTTTGATCGATGCGTATGAACGTCTTAACCGTTCAGTAGGTCTGGCAGTGGAAAGCGGTACACGGTTGCATATCTCACTTGGGCGCGGTAATCTTTTTAGCACGCGAGCCGGCTCTGCCTTAGCGGGCTTGGCGATGTTGCGAAGACTCTCCGAGCGTACTTCCGTGAGTGATCGTCCCCCTGTTGTTACGTCAGGGGATGCACCGCTCGCCATTCTTTCACAGGATACATTACAGTCTGGTTATCGCGCCGCGGGAGCAGAAGATCAATATCGCTTCACGACCGGACGTTTAGCCGGACTCACACCCTTTTCTTATGCAGCTGGGACAGTTTCTACGATCCATGATGAAAGTGTTTCCGCGAATATTTTCATCGGTGATTTTGGGGCGGAGTCTGCCTTATTGGCAGAAGCCTCTGATCGCGAAAATACGAGTTTGATTGCGGCTAGTGATAATCTTTCCGCGCAATCAATATTTTATGCCTCCTCACAGGAGCCATTAGTTGGAGAGGAATTATTTGCGGCAGGCGCGTATGTGGGTGCGGGCGCCTCCCATGAAGCCAGCTTGAATGTGCAGGATATTTTGCGTTGGCTGATCATCCTTGCGATCATACTTGGTTCTGTACTCAAGCTTGGCTCAAGCTTGTAGGAGTGTCGGTCTTATGCGTTACGTCACTGCTGCTTTCGCCATTGCTGCTGGACTCATCGTTCTACTTGGTTATTTCTTCCCCGCTCAATTGGAGTCGTTACGATTTCTCCTCATTGATTGGGCAATACTTATTGCAGGGATGGCTGTGTTAGTGGGAATCTTCAATCTAGTTGCCGTGCAAATGGAAAAGATCCGGACGCGCCAAAAAGGTGGAGACTATGGCGTGATATTGATCGTGTCACTTGTGATTACATTTGTATTCGGATTAGTCCTTGGTCCTCAGCATCCGTATATGCGTTTTACAATGGACGCGATCATCGTCCCTGTTGAGGCTTCGCTTATGGCGATCCTCGCGGTGACGTTGATCTATGCCAGCATTCGTCTCCTGCGTCGCCGCGTAGATGTGATGAGTGTGCTTTTCCTGGGGGTGGCAGTTGTGTTTCTGATTGCAATCCTGCCAACACCCTTCGGCCCTCTTTTCGGTGAACGCGGGAATCAGGCGCTGGTTAATTTCCTGGAAATGTTCTCCCATGGAGGCACACGCGGACTGTTGATTGGCATTGCGCTGGGAACATTGTTAACGGGGTTGCGTGTTCTGTTCGGCATTGATCGACCCTATGGAGGCAACTGAGCATGGCTGAACTCCGTTGCCCCAATTGTGGAAAGAGTAATCCAGATATTTTGGATGTCTGTCAGTTTTGCCAGACGCCGCTTAAACCCGATTCCGTATTGCGGATCGGTCAAACCCCAACGAAGAAAAACACGGGTGAGCTGGAATCTGTTCTCCCGGATTGGCTCAAAGATATGCGTCAGCAGGCAAGAGATTCGGCTGAACAAGATGCGGCTGCGCAAGCGGCTGTCCAGTCCAAGTCTCAGAAAAAGGAACCGCCTGACCTTTTGGCAGGACTCGCTTCTCAAGCCAACAGCGCAAATGAGGAGGACGTTCCTGATTGGCTGGCAAGTATGAACCCAACAGCCAAGTCAAAGCCTGCGACTCCATCCGCGTCTGAACCCGAACCAGACTTTTTTGCTCAATTCAACCAAAGCGAATCCAAGCCCGTGCCAGTGAGTGAGCCTGCTCAAAGCGAATCTCCAGCCTGGGCGAATATGGAGAATCAAACGTCTCCTGCGGAAAAGGATGAACTCTCAGACTGGCTTGCGAAGGCGTCTGAAGGACCAGAGGAACCAATTGGGTTTGATGCAGCTGCGCAACAGAATGACATGGGTTGGCCAAGCAACCTTGGTTCGCTTTCCACTGCGGCTGAGCCATCTGCTCCCAAAGAGGAAGAGGATCTTAGCTGGCTTCATAACCTTGAAGCTGCGTCAAAACAAACTGGCGATCTTCAAACTCCTAAGCAGGAAATGGATTGGAAGGCAAACCTTGAGATTCCATCCACTCCATCACAACCTTCTGCCTCCCAGGAAGACTTGAGTTGGTTGGATAATTTGGGTGGAATTGATGAACCCTCTCAGCAAGGTCCTGCACAGCCTTCCACATCGCAAAATGATTTGAGTTGGCTAAATCAATTTGGCGGCATACCGGAGTCTTCACAACCAGCACAACCTGCTAAACCACAGGAAGATCTAAGTTGGTTGAATGATTTAGGTGCTGTACAGGAACCTCAAACCCCTGAGTCCACTCCAAATCAGTCAATTCCATCCCAACCTTTTGCATCAGAGGAAGATTTAAGCTGGCTTAATAAACTTGGAGGAACCTCAGAACCTTCACAACCCATTGAAGATTCTCAAGAAAGACTTTCCTCTTCAGAGGATTTGAGTTGGCTCAATACTCTGGGTAAAGAATCAGAACCATTAGCTGCGCCACCATTTAGCGAACCCCCTTCGACGGGAACTTCGCCGCGGCAGACTGCCCCTCTGGGTCAGAATGCCGAGAAGGACGCACAAGCGGAGCCTGATTGGCTAAAAAGTGCAATTGAACCACCTTCCATGCCAGCACCTGGTGATCTGTCTATGGATTGGTTCAGCGGGGCTGGACAACCTGCCGATGAGAAACAAGTCCCTGCCACGCCTCAACCTGCTCCCTTGGAATCGGATTTTTTCTCCACTCCAAGTGAGCCTGCCGCTCTTTCGAACCAGGAAGTTGATTCGCTCTTTTCAGCTGAGATGCCTGACTGGCTTTCTCAGCCTGAACCTGGAACGGCAGAACCTGTTTCACAACAAGGTGATGTCCCTGCGACCACGAGTGATGAATCGCTTGCGCCGGTTGACTTGCCTTCATGGGTCCAAGCCATGCGACCCGTTGAAGCGGTCATTTCTGAAACTACGCCTAGTGTCGCGGATCAGCCCACGGAAACGGAGGGTCCCCTTGCTGGATTGCAGGGTGTGATTCCCATCGCGCCGATTGGCTCTTCAAGAAGACCCAAAGCCGTTTCTCTTAAATTGCAGGCCTCCGATGAACAACAGGCAAGTGCCGCATTATTGGAACAAATTTTGGGAACTGAAACCAGCCCGCGTAAATTGATCACATCTTCATTTGTTGCTCCTCAGCAATGGCTACGCTGGGTATTAACTGGGTTATTCCTGCTTGTGTTGAGTGGTGTACTATTTCTTCGCTCGCAGTCCATACCGGTCTCTGCAAGCTTGCCAGTTGTTGAAGTCGATAATGTATCCAATGCTGTGCTAAACATTCCTGCGAACTCAAAAGTTTTGGTCGTGATTGATTACGAACCATCGCTTGCGGGTGAAATGGAAGCGATCAGTAGTCCCTTATTGTCTCAAATGGCGCAACTCAGTCATCCTAATTTTTCGTTCCTCTCTACTTCTCCAAATGGTCCTGCGCTTGTTGAACGGTTGATAAGCAACACAAATATCAATCAGACGGGTTCACCGTATCTTAACCTTGGATATTTACCCGGTGGCGCAACTGGCGTTTTGGGATTTATGGGATCACCACATCAGGTCAATTCGTTCGCGGATGTTCAATCATTTTCCGACTATTCTGCACTGATTGTCTTGAGCGACCACGCTGAGTCAGGGCGGGTATGGGTGGAGCAATTACAAAGCCAGAAACAAATAGATGCTACGTTGGCAAATAAGCCATTGCTGATGGTTGCCAGCGCTCAGGCAGGTCCATTGCTGCAGCCATATGTCTTATCGGGCCAGATCACTGGCATGATCAGCGGTATTTCAGACGCAGCAAAGTATGAGACGAAAAATAGTCTTTCAGCTGGACTGACCCGCTCCTATTGGGATACGTTTGGGATTGGTCTGATGATGTCGATTGCCTTGATCATTGTTGGCAGCCTCTGGAGTCTGTTTACAGGGATTCGTACCCGTCGCGCGGATGCGAAACAGGGATAAACCAATGTCCATTGAAATCATCTCTGCACTCATCGGCTTGATCCTGACCCTGATGGTCTTCAGTTATCTCATTGGCGATAATCCATTATTCCGTATCGCTGTATATCTATTTATAGGAGTCGCCTCCGGTTATGCCGCGACCGTCATTGTGAATTATGTGCTGATACCCAGATTCAGTTCACTGCAACCGGATGATATTAATCAATTAATTCTTGCTATGATCCCTCTCTTATTTGGTGTTACTTTGTTAGCCAAGCTCTCGCCGCGCATTTCATGGATTGGGAATTTTGCGATGGCAGTGTTAGTTGGTGTGAGCGCAGCGGTGGCGATCGGCGGGGCACTGCTTGGGACGTTGATGCCGCAACTTGGGGCTGCGATCGGCACGTTCGATGTGCGTTCTGCGGGAGGCGGCTTGCTGGTAGCCTCTAAATTACTTCAGGGGGTAGTCATGTTGGGGGGAACGGTTTTCACGCTGGCATCCTTCCATTTTACGGCTGGACGTGCATCAGATGGCACTCCTCAGCGGAACCCGATCATTGAAGCGATCGCTTGGGTTGGACGCCTTTTCATTGCGATCACCCTCGGTGTGGTGTTCGCGGGTGTTTATATGTCCGCCCTGACGGCTATGATCGAGCGCTTGAGTTTTGCCATTAATTTCATCAGACAGTTGGCTGGGATCTAACTTATGCCTGCATCGCTGGTTCAAAATGAGTCCATACTTGCAATTGACGTCGGCGCGACGGTGACACGCGCGGTGTTATTTGATGTGGTTGAAGGGGAGTATCGCTTTGTCGCCTCTGGACAGGCTCCTTCCACGGCGGAAGCGCCCTTCAAGGATATTGGGATGGGCGTGCGCGAAGCCATCACCAACTTGCAGAATATTACCGGTGCCACCTTACTTGGTGAACATGATAACAATCTGATCGCGCCGTCACAACCGGATGGATCTGGCGTGGATGCTGTCGTAGGGACGATTTCTGCCGGGCCCGCAGTAAAGACAGTGGTAGTGGGGTTGCTTTCAGATGTTTCTGTGCAAAGCGCGCGGCGTTTGGCTGAGTCGACTTATAGCCGCGTGGTGGATACCCTTGATCTTTCTGACCGACGCAAGCCTGATCAGCAAATGGATGGGATCGTACGTTCTCGACCCGATCTGGTCGTGCTCGCCGGCGGTATTGATGGTGGCGCCTCCCGTTCGATCCAAAAAATGTTGGAAGCTATTGGCCTGGCCTGTTATTTGATGCCCTTGGAAAAACGTCCGATGGTTTTGTATGCAGGCAATCAACAACTTGCCAATGATGTGAAGGACCTGTTGGGTGGTCATGCAGGGAAGGTTGAAGTGAGTTACAACATTCGTCCTTCCCTCGAAATAGAAGATCTTGATCCTGGACGGCACGAACTTGCTTTGCTCATGACAAAGTTGCGCGAACGACAGCTCAAAGGCGTGGAGGAACTCAATCTCTGGACCGCTGGAAATCTTTTGCCAACCGCATACGCTCAAGGACGGATCATCCGCTTTTTGAGCAAGTTATATGAATCTACACGCGGGTTGTTGTGTGTGAATGTAGGCGCCTCTGCAACATCGGTGGCGGCTGGGTTTAGCGGCGAATTGACCTTGGGTGTATATCCACAATATGGATTGGGCGAAAACTTGGCCGGTTTGTTGCAGGAAACTGAGATCGATGACATTATGCGCTGGTTGCAACTCGATGTTTCGCAGAATATGTTGCGAGAGTATTTATTTCAAAAATCACTTTATCCGTCTGCAATCCCTGCTACCAAAGATGAACAGGCTCTAGCCCAGGCAATTGCACGGCAAGCTTTATACCTCGCTGTTCGCAAGGCTCAAAAAGATTTTCCTGTCCA
>DASWEH010000076.1:0-8553 GCA_036394895.1 Anaerolineales bacterium | reverse complement strand
CTCGTGCGCTCGTGTCTCACTGATAATCATTACAATAGACGATGACGGGTTCATCCGACTTAAGTTCCTCGGTCGTTTGCCGGTCAATCGTATCGAGTGGGATATTGATGGCACCAGCCAGGTGAGCATTCTCATACTGCTCTTTTGAGAGAACTTCCACAAGTTGCGCTCCGGCTTTCACCATGACGCGTACGGTCTCTTTATCCACATCCACAGGACTGCTGCGCTTGTCAATTTCAGTTGGTATAGCATTTGTCATTTTCTTTCTCACTCCTTTTCCAGTTCTACTGGAACCTCCATCGGCAGGATCTCTACCCATTTACCATCTGTTTCCACACGGCTGCCCACCTCGGCGCACATCTGTTTGAGTCGCCAAATAATCCACTCGCGCGCTTCGGTTCTTGTGGGATAGGTTCGAGCGAAATCCAACTCAATTGGAAAAACCGTGATCTGCTCAACACCAAGCGGGCTGAGAGTCACCTGAAACAAGAGTTCGCGATCGTTTCGGAAGTTTGGCTCAAGTGCATAATCATCCACCAAGCCGCCACTTGAATAAATCACCAAGCTCTGATCGATCCATTCCACTCCTTGGAAATGGTGTGGGCTGTGGCCCCAGATCAACCTTGCGCCAGATGAAACCAAATCTCGCGCCAGAGAACGATAAAAGGGTGGGATGTGGGAAATCCAGTTGGGGAGCCAATGAAAAGCGACAACAACATGATCTACCTGGGCGGCTAGATCAGCTACCTCTTTGAACAACAGATCCAGTGTTGCAGAGTCAGCAAGATCCACGTAACGAATGTCAGGGCGGTGCACGCCTGCCGCAAAATCCGGCTGGTGATCGCAGTAAGCGAGTACGCCGATCTTCATCCCTTTCACTTCAAATCGAACTGGCCAGCTGGCTTCTGCCAGATCCTCACCCGCGCCGACATGGCGAATCCCTGCCTTGTCCAAAATTGCCAAGGTGTCGAGGAGTCCGGCAAAATTGGCATCCAGGGCATGGTTGTTGGCAAGCGAGACCAGATCTACGTCTGCATTAGATAATGTTTCTGCCGCGACCGGATCGGCACGTAAATAGAAAGCCTTTGGCCGACCGGAATAAATCTTATCCTGAGGAGAAATAGCACATTCGAGGTTGGTGAAGAAAAGATCCGCGGCGCGAGTCAATGGTGTTAAAGGCTCCAGCGGATAACTGGGCCCAGTCTGGTGAATTACTTCATTCACCTTCCGGCCGAGCATCGCGTCACCGGACAGCAAAAGCTTCAACTCTCTGCTCTGAATCATTTCTTTCAAGATTCTTAGGCTGGCTTGTAAAATAACTCGCTTACTGGCAAGTTATGATGGACCTGCCAGATGACCTGGCTGAATACACCGGATATATCTCTAATCGAAAGGTTGGTTATCTTCCGGAAGATCTCTGTTTGCGGAATACTATTCGTGATAATCACCTCTTTCAATCCGTCGTTTTTAATCAAATCCAGAAGCCGCTCATGAGCTGACTTCA
Source organism: Anaerolineales bacterium (assembly GCA_036394895.1). Taxonomy (GTDB): domain Bacteria; phylum Chloroflexota; class Anaerolineae; order Anaerolineales; family Villigracilaceae; genus Defluviilinea. The sequence continues at coordinate 7,049 of DASWEH010000076.1, read as the reverse complement.
TACACAGATTATGCGAGACGCCCAAGTACACTTCCTCAATCCTTTTCTTCGCGACCAATTCTTTTATCAAAGCATGCACTGTTCCACCACTGCTGATCATGTCATCCAACACAATGGCGATCCTTTTTCCGCTGAAATCGCCAATCACCTCTTGGATCGTAGCTTCTTCGGGGCGCGGGCGATACTTCGAGGCAATGGCAGCGTTCAAGTTGAGTTCTCTACCAATCCTAGTCACGAACTTCGAGGCGCCGGCGTCTGGAGCGACGACGATCACATCTTCGCGATCTTTAAAATGGCCAAACACCTCGATGAACAAGGATAGAGCCTCCAGCTTGAGGACAGGTACAGAGTTGTAAAAGCCCTGGATCTGTGGGCTGTGCGGATGCCAGATCACTAGGCGATCAATCCCTGCGGCAATGCTAATATCCGCCATTAGATTGGCCGTTGCCGGTTCTCGTTCATAGAGGGTAGGTTTGTCCTGGCGCGCATAGGCTAAGTAAGGGAGGATTCCGGTCACATGGTTTGCGCCCCATTCTCGGAAGGCCCGGATGGCAATCAAGAAGGCCATGTAGTTTTGGTCTACGCTCCGTCCAGAGCTTGGATCCAAGAGCGCCTGGAACAGATAAATGTCACCACCGCTCACATCCTGGCTTAGGCGCGCGAAAGTTTCTGAATCTGAGAATTGGCCATCCACATTCTCCAGATAGACGAGATCATCTTCCGCCCCGCTCTCTATCCGTAGTTTCCTGAGTCTCTCGACGACGCGAGCCGCCATGTCTGCACCCGAACGGCAACTCGCGATGAGCAATCTGCCTCGCGAGTTCTCGATCCCCTTTGGCATTCCTGAGACCTTGATGATCGAGCCTGATTCGGTACTGGTAGAATTCACTTTCCCTCAGCTTCCGGTTCCACCAACCTGGAATCAACATGAATACCAGCCTCGATCATCCTATGGATAGAGCACTGTTTTGCGATCAGAAAGAGTTTATTTCGCTCGTGTTCATCTAGCTCGCTAGAAAGGATAATCTCCTCTTCAATCTGTTCCAGGTAATGGTCAATCTCCTCAGAATTTTCCTTGAACGCCTCGTTGTAGGTCAGGCGCAACTCAACCTCTCTCAGATTTAAACCGTGATTTTGAGCATAAGTATGTAGGATGATGGCGGTACAGCTACCAAGTCCAGCCAGCAACAATCCATAGGGAGTCAGCTGGTGAATATGCTCTACTGACTTGAATTCCTCAGATTCGGGTTGATGGGGATCTACTGAAAGGAATTCGGTTTCGAACAGGTTATTTTGTCGAACAATCACACGCTCTGTCATACGACACTCACTTTGAGATAGATTTGTTCCTTGCTATCATAATCACCGGGGCGTAAAGATGATCAATTCCTCAGGCCACCCCGCGGGTAGCGATATCGGTGCCACGATCATTTCTTCCCTCTTCATCTAGCTCCATTCGTTCGCCACACTTGCATTCATAACCTTGCGCGCAGTCCTCGCAGCAATATTCCTGATCATTCTTGATGACAGGTGCTAAAAGGATTTCAACTCCACAGCCATCACAGAAAACCGTGTCTTCGATCTTAACCATTCTTGTATCTCCTTACGCAACAAACCTATCTGAACAAAGTTATCTCGATGAAATTCCTGGGGGAGACCCCTCAAGGAGGAGTCTCCTTGCCTTTCTAAGCAGATTCCTGAGATTACTACCCTTGTAACGTTTCCTCAAGAAGTCTTACGGTTACCCGATCTTTGACTTCCTTGACACCCAGTGTATATCGGGCGGTATCGTAAGCTGCTCGTTTCGCTGACCAACCAGGTACCGTGCCAGTGAGGGTGACTGTTCCATTCTCCACGGTCACATTGATGTCATCTACATTCACATTAACATTTCGGTCAAGGGCGTTGATAAGATCCTCGGCCAGGCTCTCATCCGCGATCGTTTGTGTGGGAACGACCGCGATCTTATTCGTCACTCCAACTACTCCCCGCGTGCTAAAAGCCAAGTCTTCCGCTCGAACCTTCTTCCAGAATGTGTCAACCGTGCTTTCCAAAGTCACCCAGCCCGCTACTACGTTGACCTGAATATCATAGGGAAAGAGGTCATCGTCCCAATCAAATCGATCTTTGATGTTTGAGGCAATATTGTTGTCAGAAGGGGCTTCCATTAGATAATCTACCTTGATTTTGTTGTTAACCTCGCGTACCCCTGTGATTACCCAGGCGTCCTCTGACGCAGCCGCCCTGGATGAAGAAGTTGGGACAGTGCCAGACAACGTCACAATCCCGTTATCGACCTTTACGGATACCTTGGATGCATCTACTCGAGAATCCCAATACAGAGAGTCGACGACATCTTTTGCAATGGACTCATCGGTTCTAATTCTTACTGCCATCAGCTTACTCCTTTCAGAAAGAATAGTAACCAGACGCTAACATTTGCTATTGCACATTGCGGAAGAGTAATTTTATTCGAGGTTATTGTGCAAGAACATGGGGGGATCACTTAAATTTCCATCAGGAATTTCCCCCATGAGTGGCATAATCTCTGACAGATTTTTTATACTGGGCTTAGGTTGGTTTAATAGAACTTGCGATATTAAGGTGTACTATAAAAAATAACCATATTTAAGGAAGGAGGTTGGTATGTCTAACCTAACTCGTTGGGAACCCGCTCGTGAGATGATGACCTTGCGGGAGGCAATGGATCGTCTTTTCGATGACGCGTTGACGCGTCCGTTCTCTCTTATTCGGGATGGTGGCCGGTCTTCGCCGGCAGTTGACATGTACCAGACCGACAATGAAGTTGTCGTGCAGGCTGCTCTGCCGGGCATCAAAGCCGATGAGGTGCAGATCAACGTTACCGGCGACATCCTAACTATCAAAGGTGAAACAAAGCATCATGAAGAAGAGAGGCAGGACAAATCCTGGCACATCCGTGAGCATCGTTGGGGTGCATTTGAACGTTCAGTGATGCTTCCCACGGGTGTGATCTCTGATAAAGCGAAAGCCGATTTCGAGAACGGGATTCTGACCATCACCTTGCCGAAATCGGAAGAGGTCAAACCCAAGACGATCACCGTCAAGGCAAAATAATCCGTAATAACGCTGTTGCGCGATTTATAGAAATTTGTGACTCACAAGAATACTTGGGATATTGTGGTTGTTGGTGGGGCGAACATGGACTACGTCGTGCGTGGCCGTGCGTTGCCTAAACCTGGAGAAACTGTGATGGGTGATCTATTTCAGGAGGCGCCGGGTGGCAAGGGCGCGAACCAGGCGGTGGCAGTGGCACGGCTAGGCGCACGTGTAGCGCTGGTGGCGCGCGTCGGAGTGGACGAGCGGGGAAAAACAATCTTAGAACGACTCAAGGATGAAAAAGTCGATACTGAATATATTGTCGAGGATGAAAGGGAACAGACGGGTGTCGCGCTAATTCTGGTCGGGGAAGGGGGTGAGAAAGAGATCCTCACCGCACCTGGAGCCAACCTTCAGTTCAGCATCGAGCAAATTCGTGCTGCGGCGACCATGATCCAGTCCGCCCGGATTCTGCTTACCCAACTTGAAGTGCCATTAGAAGCTCTGATGCTGGCAGCGCGGCTTGCACGTCAAGCAGGGGCAAAAGTAGTTCTCGATCCTTCACCGCCGATCTCACTACCCGATGAGTTGCTGCGTGTGGTGAGTTTGATCAAGCCGAATGCGCGGGAGGCTGAAGCACTCACAGGTATCCAAGTGCGAGATCGCGACTCGGCGCGGGATGCGGCGAAACGCCTGCTCGAGCGGGGAGTGGGAGCGGTGGCGGTGCAAGCTGGGGATGAGGGAAACTTGATCGTCACCACGGAGGGCGAGTATTGGTTCCCCAAAATACCAATACAAAGCATTGATGCGACGGGAGCTGGGGATGCGTTTGCCGCGGCACTGGCAGTTGGGTTGCTTGAGGAACGCTCGTGGCAGCAGGCTGGCGCGTGGGCAAGTGCGGCAGCCGCGCTCAAGACAACCAAAGTCGGCGCACAAGCAGGACTACCAACACGTGATCAAGTGTTAGCGTTACTCGCCAAGGAAGAAATCGAGCCCTAGTCGCTGAGGAGACTTTTGCACAGCACTCGAATCTAAAAGGCTTTATTTTAAGTAGAGCAATTACATTTTCCGCCACTCGATGAGTTGAAGAGTCGCAAAGACGTCTACCATGGCGGCGATAATGCCAACCGCCCATTTGCCTTCCACGGAAAATGTGACCCAGCCTGTTAGCAATAATACGATGCTTAGCAGTACCCAGGTCGAATCGCCGATGACGGCGAAGAGAACAAAGGAGGAATATATCTCCGCACGGGAGGCGTTGGCGTAAATCAATGCCGCATATCCTGCAAGCCCAATGCCGATGATAAGAATAGCAAGGGATGAGTCCAGTCCAATAAATTCTGCAATTGGGCTTGAAGCAAATATGAAAAGCAATCCGCTAACGCCAGAGAATAAGGCATTGCCATATAGAATCCGCCGAATGACAGTTTGATTCACTGATGTCTTCATGGGGCATCTCCTTTTCCTTATTGAATTCTCGGAATTTCGTAGTATTTCTTGTGAAAAATCGAGTACCAAAACCATCCTGTTAGGAAATAGATAATGAGTATTGCGAGCGCTCCGGTATAGATTCCGCTTTCCATAAGTTGTTTGGCCCCATACTGGTAGAGAAATAGGCCAATCGAAATGATGAAATTCAAAATCCCATATAGGATGTTTTTGGTGTTTCCGAGACCGAAGGCGCTGAGCATGCGGGCTTTCCATATCCCCAAAACAAAATGAGGCATGGCGTTCATTAAAGTCAAGCCTATGAAAAAATCAATAAGATTCATACTCTCTTCTCATGCCCCCAATATATGGCAAACAGGACTGCCAAGTCCAGAAAAAATACTGCCAAGTACTGCCAGTTTTACTTTTTATTTCTTAAATCATCGGCAACCAGTTTGGCGGCTGTGTTTTGCCAATTATGCAAGGTGCGCTCGGGAACGGATGTTTGAAACCATTCCAGTGCCTGACGGGAAGTCTCATCAAGGAATTCCTTGTCTACGCGGCGAGTGTATGGTTTGATTCCTATGACATAGGGAAAATAGAGCGCATTGTAATAACGCCATTCATCCGTGACGCCGAATTTTTCGCCGCCTTGCGGCTTAAGACGCTGGATGCCTTCTATCAATAAGGATTTCAGCGCATAAGCGCGGTCGAGCGGATTTGTAGCGTTTTGTGAAAGGATCATGGGTAGATTGGTCAATGGACTGGTCGAAAGTTTCGGCAGATCACCGAGATTGCTGATCGCGCGACGCGTGAGACGCGCGAACTCTTCTTCGTCCACCTCGACAGGATCGAGCGCCGAAAGTCGCGGGAGCGCATCCGCAGTTTGGCGAAGGATCTCGCGCTGGTCATTCAGCGTGGCCTCGCGCGACATAGTCACATGATCCAGCAAGGTTTGGATCGAGTTTGAAAATGTCTGAGTGAGAATCCCAAAGGCAATCACTGATACCAGGGCGATCAGTTTGCCGAGCGTCATTTCCCTATCAATAACAATTGCGAGAATTACAAGCGCGGCCAGCGCACCAGCGTAATAGAGTGACGAAACGAGCGAACGGGCAATATGCAACCGAATCAATTCGCCCTGGTCGAACGCGTCCCAAAGAGTAATGGCGATGCCAAGCAGGATTAGGTCAAGCCCCAAGGCCGGGATCATCCAAGAGCGCGGGAACCAATTCAAAGGCAGGACAAGCAAACCCGTACTAAGTGAAAAAAACAGCCCAATTACAGTAAGGATCGCATTCGCGTTTTTAAAATATATCTGTCGCTTGAATGAAGCAATCAGTAGAACACAGGCCAGCAGGGCAGAAATGGCGATCAAAGAGAACCACACATTGAGAAGGGTTAAAATGAAAATTGGGATTACCGCCAGCCTCCAACCATGAATAATGGGTTGCCGCCACGAGGCATCATCGGGCATAAGATGCAACGCTGCTCCGATCCAGCACAAGGCAGGGACGAGCAGAATTGCATTGGGTTGTTGTCCCCATATGACTTCAAGAGCTAGCGCAAGAGCGTAGAATACCAACCCCAGACCTGTCAGACGGACGGTCGCGTTTCGGGAATTGCGCGCTAGGAGATAGGCTCCCAGCCAAAGAGTGAAACCGAAGAAGAATAGATTTGCGATCAGTGAGATCGTAATCGGCATGATGAACGGATTTTACATCAAGATACCAGAAGCGGATCTCAAGTCCTCTGCTCGATAGAATTGACACAGCGCAGCTGCATCGAAGTCCTGCGCCTAGATTATCAGAAGTGAATGGCTCGACATCGTTTGACATACGACATTGGATATTCTCATTTCATAAAGTGCCTGGCATATGCCAGGCACTTCAAACTCCTGTAGGTGTTGCCCCATCAGAGTTTGGGGAATGAGATGTGACCACCTACTCTTGCACTGCTATGGACTGACGATGGGAAAGAGATCGATATTGGGGGTACAGGACATATAGCCTTCGGAATAGGAAACCCAAGCTGGATCGTTGCTGCCTTCCAGGATGATCTTGATCCATTGGTTGGAGCTGATCCCCAGGGCTTTGACCGTATCACCATCGGATAAGACCGCCACTTGAGCATAGGTCTTTCCCGGTCCACTTCGCACATAGGCGGTGCCTCCCTTGAGGCTACACACCAAATCGAGGGCAAGCTCCCGGATGGTGAGCTGGTCGAAATGGATGTGAGTGTTGGGACTGTCGAAGGATTCGACATAAAAGCCAATTTCGCCGCTGGCATAATCGGGGTCGGTGGCCTGCCCCACCAACTGGTCATTGAGGTGAAAGAGGAAATTGGAACCCTGCGCATCGACCCGCAAGGTATCGTCGTTATCCAGCTCGTGGATATTCTTATCCGTTCCTTCGGTCAAGACCGTGATCCCGCTAGGCGAACTCTTGAGCACAAACCATTGCTTGGTGCGCGGAGAAATGGTAAAGGCATAATATTGATCCCCGGAACGACGGAACGCCAAGCCATAGCGGAAATCGCCCTCC
>DASWEH010000075.1:0-4840 GCA_036394895.1 Anaerolineales bacterium | reverse complement strand
CAGGACACACTTGCCCTGGTACGGCTTAAGCCGCACAGTGCCAGGGGGTGTGCGCACGGTGCAGGTGTCCAACCTACCACTGGCGGCTCATCACGGCAAATCCCAGACAGCCAGTTTGTTATGTTGAATGCAAAATAGAAGTATCCTGCTTGAAGAGACTACACAGACCGTGCGAATCCTCTCCATTGTCCTCATCCATTCCTGAAACGGCAATCTCGAACGAGGATTTTGCATACACACTTTACCGCTTGTCTCACGCATGTTATGCGTGAGACAAGCGATAGATACGCCAGAGGCGTGCGGCACTCTGTAGGATTGATCAGAAGTAGTTCGATGATTGGCTACCCCGCGCTAATTTTCGTCAGCGCTGCTTTGAGGCGCTCCACTTCTTCCGAAGTATTGTAATGTGCCGCACCTACACGGACCATGCCGCCGCTCTCTTCGACTCCGAGTCGTTCGCTCACATTCAGCGCGTAATAATTCCCATCCCATACGTAAATGCCTTCCTGGGCTAATTTTTCAGCCACCGATCGTGGATGCATATCCTTTAGACGGAAAGAGAATGTAGCCACGCGGTCGTGCAGGCGGTCCTCATCCGTGAGTCCATAGACGTGCAACCCCGGAATGGATCCTAGTGCCAAGAGTAGAGCGCGTCCCAATTCGAGCTCATAGGCGTGAATGGCTACCATCCCTTTTTTGAGTTCCAAGCGCCGACCTTCATAATTATTCAGACCTTCGGCGTGTTCCTTTCCAAACTCTTTTCCCACCCATTCAAAATACTCAATGGCTCCGAGTACACCTGCAATGCCTTCATGATTTTGTGTGCCCGTTTCGAACTTTCCAGGAAGTTTATTGGTTGCAGGGCGTACCTTGTATGCAAATAAGTTTTCTAGCAGATCGCGCTTTCCATAAAGAATTCCCGAATGAGTACCGAAAAATTTATAGGCAGACGAAATTAGGAAATCACAATCCAATTTTTGGACATCAATCGGTCCGTGCGGAGCATACTGAACAGCGTCAATATAAACCATTGCCCCAGCATCATGTGCCATCTTAATGATTTTTTCTACCGGGTTGATCGTTCCCAGCGAGTTGGAGGCGTATCCTACAGCCAACAGACGCGGTTTTCTCTCCAGCGCTTTTTGCAGATCATCCAGTTTCAATGTCCCATCTTCCACATCAAAATCCACCCAATTGACCTTTACTCCCCGGTCTTGCGCAGCCAGCACCCAGGGTGTCACGTTCGCATCGTGGTCGAGACGTGTGACTACAATCTCATCCCCTTCTTTCCATTCGCGTGAGATCGAGCGGCTGATGTGCAGGGTCAGCGTGGTCATATTATTTCCGAAGACGATTTCTTCCGGGGACGACGCATTGTAGAAGTCTGCCATCGCGCGATGAGCCTCATCGAGGACTGCGTCCGAAGCAATGCTGGTAGCAAACGCGCCTTCATGATTGGCATTGCATTCGATTAGATATCGGTTGATACGGTCAAGGGATTGCTTGGCGATTTGGGTCCCCCCTGGATTGTCAAAGAAGATGTCTGGGCGGTTTAGGGAGGGGAATTGGTTTCTGATGACAGAAAGATCAAGCGTCATTGGATACACTCCGAAAAAGAAATGGGTGACAGGCGTTGATTATAGTCCATCACCCATTTTGGAATTTGGTTCCAAAAGGTCACTGTTTTGTCTTTCCGATGACCAGGCGAACAGGGAAGCTGAACGGGTCTTGTGATCTGTGTCTCAGAATACTTATAAGAAGAACAGACCCAAAAGTTAGCATCCAGGGGAGAGTTGGCGTCGTGGTCGAGCCGCGTCACAAGGATGTTGTCGCCTGCCTGCAAATTTCTCGCCAGCCAACGCGAGATGTGCAGGGTCGGCGTGGTCATGTTGTTGCCAAAGATGATCTCCTCGGGACGGTCCAGGCATGGGAATTGCTTCCGGATGATGTTCGGGTCGAAAAGCAGAACTGGCTTCTGTGATTGAATATGAAAGGGAATAATCGTATACTTTAATTACCGCTTGTCTCATTATAATAAGTAAACTTTTTCAATGTTTTGTAGGCCAAGGTTTAAACTTCAAGTTTACTTAATTATGCGGTACTCTGTGATTGAACTCCACAGAAAGGAGACGCCATGTTTGAGAATATCCTGTTAGCCATTGACGGATCGGACCATGCCCTGCACGCAGCTCATGTGGCATCCAGCCTGGCGAACGCGATGAAATCACAAACATTACGGATTGTCGTCGCCTATGATCCCATCCCGGTGCATTTGGGGGACCCCTACATGCAGGAAGCCATCAATGCCCGCCTGAAGGAAACTGAGGAAATCATGCAAGAAGCAATCCAGGCGTTGGGAACTGTATCCGCTGAAATCCGTACCGAATTGATCGAAGGAAACCCTGCAGAAGTGATCATTGAAGTCGCGCAGGCTCACAACAGCAATCTCATCGTGATGGGCTCGCGCGGACTGGGAAAGCTGGCTGGCTTGTTACTGGGGAGCACCAGTCAAAAAGTTGTCTCTCACGCGCCCTGTCCGGTTTTGATCGTTCGTTAATGCGTTCGTCGGGTAGTGGCTAGCTGTTGGGTTGAGCGAGTCCCTCGGCTTTCGTAAATTCTTCGGGCGTATTAACGTTCCAAAATGCCAATCCCGAAGGGTCGTAACGCTTGACCTCTTCCGGCGTGAGGACTCGCACCTTCACCTGCGGAAACCAGGCGATGACTTTCCACTGGTCGGCGTCAATGGCTGCTTCGATGGCAGGCAGACAGGTCGCGCGGCGGTAGACGGCGTGCAGCGTCTCGTAGCCTTCCTCCGTTTTTGCGATGACCACATCCGCTTCTTCCTCGACCATGAGCTTTGTCGCCGCTTCGATCAAGGTTGGGCTGGCGAATGGCATGTCACAAGCCACCACTGCAACAAAGGGATGCGATGCGGAAGCGATTGCGGTGTAGAGTCCGCCCAGGGCGCCGCGACCCGGTTTGAGGTCCGAAAAGAGAGGGATATCCAGAAAGGTATATTGATCAGGCCGGTTGGTCGTCACGATGACTTCATCTGCAATTGGCGAGAGTCGGTCGATCACACGTTGAATGAGCGGACGACCCAAAAAGGTCTTGAGTGCCTTGTCCTCGCCCATGCGGGAGGACTGTCCGCCAGCCTGGATGCAAACCGTGAGCATTTGAGGTATTATAAGGGAGGACTGAACGGAAAGTAGGTTCGTATGAGTACAACGATTGGTGATTACCTGGATACTTTAACGGTAACGGGGGAGCTTTATAGAAAACTCGATGACAATACAATCGAATGTTATGCCTGTGGGCATCGCTGCAAGATCCGAGAGGGGAGGCGCGGCATTTGTCAGGTGCGGTTCAATGAAGGCGGAGAGTTGCGCGTGCCCTGGGGCTATGTCGCGGCGCTCCAGAGCGACCCCATTGAAAAGAAGCCCTTCTTCCATGTGAACCCCGGAAGCAATGCGCTCACGTTTGGGATGCTTGGTTGCGACTTCCATTGCGGGTACTGCCAAAACTGGTTGACTTCGCAAGCCATGCGTGACCCGTCTTCGGATGTGGCGATCAATTCCATCCGCAAAATGACTCCACAGGAAATGGTGCGGCTTGCCCATCGGACACACGCCTCCACGGTTGTTTCGTCCTACAACGAGCCATTGATCACCAGCGAATGGGCGGTGGAAATCTTCAAGGAAGCCAAAGCCAACGGCCTGATGTGTGCCTATGTTTCGAATGGAAACAATACCCCGGAAGTGATGGAATACATCCGTCCGTATATCTCTGCCTACAAAGTGGATTTGAAGTGCATGCAGGACAAAAATTATCGCAAACTGGGTGGCGTTCTGCAACATACACTGGACGGAATTAAACGCGCCCATGAAATGGGACTGTGGGTGGAGATTGTGACGCTCACCATCCCTGGCTTCAACGATTCAAATGAGGAACTTTGGGACGCCGCCCGCTTCATTGCAGGCGTTTCCAGAGATATTCCCTGGCACGTGACCGCCTTCCACAAAGACTATAAAATGACCGACCCTGATAACACCGATGCAAAAACTCTTTTACGTGCGGCGGAAATTGGACATGAAGCAGGCTTACGATTTGTCTACGCGGGCAACTTGCCGGGTCAGGTGGGGGAATACGAAGATACGTTTTGTCCGCACTGCAACGAACGTCTCATCCAAAGAAGCGGATATATCATTCATGAATATCACATCACAGGCGCAGGGACTTGCCCAAAATGCAATACCAACATCCCCGGCTTGTGGCCGAAAGACCCCTCTACAGTAGTGTTAAATGGATTGGGTATTCCCCTACCCATTCATTGAAATTTCTTTTTGCTGTATAATCTGCTCACCTACTCGGAAGGAGGTGCTTTGCCACAGATACATTCCGATTTCCCTCACTGCAGATAATTGGATCCAATCAAAATTTTCTCTCAGGAGGAGAAACGTGAAACGCAACCTATATGTTTTGTTTTCGCTTCTGGTGCTTGCTAGTATAGTGCTTACAGCGTGCGGCGCACCTGCTACTGAAGCCCCTGTTACACAAGCCCCTGCTGTTACTGAAGCTCCAGCAACTGAAGCTCCGACGACTGCTGCGACTGAGGCCCCTGCTGCTACAGAAGCACCTGCGGCATGTGAACCCGCCTCACCCGGCTGGGATCCCACGACTGCCGATACTGGCAGCAAGGGCATCACGATTGCCTTTGAACAGGAACCTGACCAGGCCGTTAGCATGTTCAGTAACATGAGCTTCTCTGCCTGGATCTGGCAGATGTACGGCATCGGTCCCGGCAAGTGGGATAACAATAATGAGCTGGTCCCCTACGCAG
>DASWEH010000074.1:0-8332 GCA_036394895.1 Anaerolineales bacterium | reverse complement strand
GCCCCCCGTGGAATTAATCCGGGTTGGCGACGTGTATTTCGTGCGCGACGGGCACCACCGCGTTTCTGTGGCGCTGGCATTGGGGCAAAAAGCTATAGATGCGGAGGTCATCACTTGGAGAGTTGCACCTGTACTCGCCGCAGAAGAGATCAATGCTTCGTGTCCGAACACCGGTAGCACCGATCGACTGACCTGTATTCCTTATAGACAGTCTAGTGCATGTGCGTCGTAGCAACGGTAATCTGATAAATAAATCTCAAAGCATATTCACTAGATGTGAACTTCCGCTTCTCGAAAGGAGGCTCGAATGAAAAAGCTTTTGCAATCAATCACATTAATCAGTCTCACGGCATTGGTGCTAGCTGCTTGCGCGCCTGCCATCAATCTGACCGTCGTTCCGACGTTGACGCCCCAATTGACTCCAACACAAATTGTCAGCCGCGAAGCACAGGTCCAAAATGTCGAGATCCAAATCACGAACAGCACTCCCGCGCAGGTCAATACCGTTGTGCGCGGAATCTGACCGAGTCTTGCGCGACGCTTGGCGAAAGCCAAATCCAATACGTATCGAATAACTTTCAGATTGTGGTATATGCAAACAGCCCAGCGGAGATCGGCTGTGTGCAGGCCACGACTCCGTTTGAGACGACGATCCCGCTCGATATAAAGGATTTACCAGCGGGAAGTTATACCGTAACCGCAAATGGTGTGAGCGCCGTATTCACTTTACCGGTGGAAAATCCTACACCGACCCTGGAACCCACCTCAGTTGTTGCACCCACAAGTTCAGCCTGTATTGACTCAGCTGCCTTTGTCGCGGACGTGACTATTCCTGATAACAGCATACTTGACGCCAACACAGCATTCACGAAAACATGGAGGCTTAAGAATACAGGCTCGTGCATCTGGGACAGCAGTTATTTGGTGTCTTACATATCGGGAATGAGCATGACCCAAGCACCAGGCTATTTGCTTGTTCCACAGGGAGAGACGGTCTCGCCCGGTCAAACCGTGGACATCAGTGTTGGCATGACCTCCCCAGTCGAGAACGGATTTTATCGATCGAATTGGGGTCTGCAGAAAAGGAATGGGCCGTTCTTGCCTATCCAGGGTGGCGCGAATGGGAATTCGTTCTACGTCAAGATCAAGGTCAACAATGGCAGCGGCGGCGGAAGTGTCACAGCCGCGTCCATTAGCATTGACCTCGAACAGGGTTCAGGCGCAGTCTGTGCCGCCAATTCGACATACTTTGTTCATGCCCACATGACCGCCGATGGCCCGACTACAGTCAGCTATGAAATCGATTCTAGTGCCGGGCAAATTCCAGCTGGATATTTTCATAATTCTGTCACGAATGAACTGTCTACTTTTGTGACCGGCACCTTGGTCTTCGATCAGGCGGATACAAAAACAATAAGTTTCCGCTTTGTTGGCCCCTATCCTCATTCGGACGATATCACTGTGCTCCTCTGGGTCAATCGTGGAGAATGGTACAGCGCCAAACTCTCCTGCCAGTGATGGCCTTCTAAAAGCATCCTTCGCTGGGACTGGACAAGAGAGTAGTTCAAAACATTCTACAAAAGAAAGCAAGAGGAAGTCATGCTCCCAACTCTGTTTATCTTAATACCATTGGCAAGCATTCTGTTTGGCTTAAGCCTGATAGCAATTGGTGGGTACCTGTGGTTGGCAGCCAAAAAAATGATCGCCGGCATTATTCTTTTAACTGTTGGCCTGATATTGACCTCAGTTCCAATGGCCTTGATCGTATTTTTCACTATCACTACAAGTGCGCGTGGATAGTGGATAGCCGATGATGGAAGAAAACATCCTTTCGATTCGGAAAGCAAAAACTCAAGTGACCTTACGATCATTTCGGATCTTAAACGATTCTCTCGCCTTGAAGCAGATTACGCATCTTAGAATCTTCAAAACGAAGATTCATTTGGACTCTAGGCGGGAACCGGATCATGAAAGCGTTGAAAATGGAAGAAGCTAAACTATTGCAACTGGCACGTCAAGGCGATCTCAGCGCCTTCAACGAGCTGATTTTGAACTATCAGAACCAGGTCTTCAATCACGCCTATCGCCTTCTTGACAATGACGATGCTGCTGAAGATATTGCCCAGAGCACGTTCATTCTTGCATTTCAAAAATTCTATCAGTTTCGAGGCGGCGCTTTCCGAGCCTGGCTATTGAAGATCGCGACCAACTTGTGTTATGACGAAATGCGTACTTGGAAACGCGCGCTCATCGAACCTTTAGAGCCAAGCAACGATGAAGGGCAAACGAATGAGTCACCCTATTGGATAAAGGATTCCAATCTGCTTCCAGAGGAAACGATTGAGATGAGTGAGTTGCGCGAGGGAATAGAACATGGATTGAGTCAATTGCCGTTCAATTTCCGCAGTGCTGTGATCCTGGTTGATGCCCAGGAGTTGAGTTATCAAGAAGCTGCATTCGCCATGAGCACTTCGATAGGTACATTGAGCGGTAAAAACCATCGCGGGAATCGTATCGATGACAAGCCGAAGGCGATCCTCGGCCTGCTCGCGCTCGATGATCTCCGCTTGGAGTTGTTCATTGATGGAAGTAAGTTCAGCAGTGCGTTCCATAACACGCTGCTCTAGTTCGGCATTCAATTTCAGGACTTCCTCGTGTGCGCGCTTGAGTTGGGCACCTTCGAGAGGCTCCCATGTGCCATCCCGTCTGGCGAGCGTGAATTGGTGATGATGCATGATATCAAGCACGTTCGCCGCCGAGTAGCGGTTCAGATTATAGGCGCAGAGTCCATCGATCTGTAAGTCACGCAGGGTTTCCTCTAACTTTCCTTCATATCTAGCAAAACTTTCCCAATCCGATTTTTCAAGCAATATATTTGCCGCGAAGCGTACACCGGAAAATCCTTTGGCAAGGGCTTGGTCCAATTTATCTATCCAACCTTGCAGCACCCGTTGTTCATCAAAATGTCCATCTTTGAGGTACCAATCCGTATGTGGAGTGATTTCGATTTGACCTTCTGCTAGATAACGTTCAAAGTCGGGAAAAGCTTGTCGCATTACCCTTTTTGCCTCTTCCGCAATCAAGGGGTCAGATGCTACGCACAAGCAGAATTCATGATGATCCAAGCCAGCTTTGAAAAACGGGATGAAAAAATCGAGCAAATCTTCTTTGGTCTCGTAAAATAAGCAGAAGTGTGTTCCCCAAGACATATCCCCCAACCCCTCAATTCCTGAAGGTCTAAGATTGGTATCCATATCCGAGGTCTCCTACGAACAAGACATACCCACTCAATTACCGCCTTGCCGGTTGCCGTGAGGAATAATTGCTCACAAAGGGCTGAACTCTTATCTTTGCGAATTCTGCAAAAATAGGATATTTGAAGCCTAATATTGGAACTATAAGACCATTCGAGTTGAAAATCAAGAGTCAAGACTTCTAGATAAAACTCTTGCTCCTATCCAAGTGAAATGCTTTTAGAGAACCTCTGAAGTCGCTTGAGGCACCTCAAATGTGTAAATCATGCTCCTTTGTCTTCAGACATAGGTTGATTTATCTATCGAATTCGATCAGTGGAATAATCTCCAGTTCAAAAATTATCAAAACAGCAACAGGATAGCGTTTTCCATTACGGACACCGCTTAGTGCCATAGTTAATCTATTGTTTCCGTTGCGATAAACCCCACGCCCCCACGCGTGGTGGTATGAAAGAAAATTTCCCTCACGCGGCAGAACACAGGCAAGTTCGGGGGAGCCCGAGCCGATCATGCCCTTTGAACTGGCTCAACCTTTGGGGTAGCAAATCTTTCCATGAAAGAGACAATGTCGCATTTGCAAAAGAGACTGGCGCGCTTCCTTGAACTTGACCGTGCCCGCTTGAATGATTATTACGCCGATCTGCTCAAGGATGCGAAGAAGCGCCTGCAAAAGGCAGATGAAGATCGCCGCTCTGCAATGGAAGCAAAGATGGCTGCCATCCACGCGGAGCACGAATCCAAGCCGGTGGATGTGGAGAAGAAATATCATTTGCGCATTCAGCTGGAGTTGGTAAATCTCGCCATCATTGCTCTGCCCAAATTGGATCTGAAAGTGGAGATTCGCAAACGCACCTCCGCGATCAAGCGCACGGTCAGTTGGAATCCGTTGCTGCATATTGTCGAGCCGTTAGCATGCGATGTATGCAACCGCGGAGGCATGACCCTTCATCTATGCGAGAACGGTCATTTGGTTCATGCAGAATGTCTTGCGCCGCAATGCGTGGAGTGCAAGCGGACCTATTGCAAAGCTTGCGCGCATGAGGTGGTGGAATGCGTCGTATGTGCACGCCCAATTTGCGTTCACAGTTTGACACGCTGCGCGACCTGTCAGCGCGTGACTTGCGGCGAACACGCGGGCGAATGTCACGCATTGGATGGCGAGCCGCGCAAAATTATCGCCAGTGAGGAAAAGACCGAAGCAACAGAATCAAATTCGGGGAAGAAAGAAGCATTCGCGAAAGCGGTATCCGTTCCGCAGGAGAAAAAGAATATCAAGCGGGGTGCATCCAGGGCTAAGCCCATCCTCAAAAAGACCATTGCGCCGCCGAAACCACTTGTCGATTATGTCGAGGTCTATGCTGACCCATCAGAGGGGACGATCACAGCCTCTATGATTCGCAGGCAGCATGAATTGGCGGCGCGCTTGTGGACAATGACCGAGGAGGGAATTCTTGTGAATTGCACGTGCGAGAAAATGTGGAACTGCGAAATGAATGGGATCGTCTACCGCCCGTCGGATGATTTGGAACGACAAATGAACCTGCTGCTCACGCGCTTCCGCGAGGAATACAACCTGCCCGACAAGAAGACGCGCTATTTTCAAATCCGTGTGGGCAAGCCTTTTGAGGAAAAGAAGTTGAAAATCCCATCGAGTTGGAGGGAGGAGGCGACGCTGGAAAAAGCAAGGAAAGGATTCGATGGGTTGAGTAAGAAGAAATGAAAGAGCTTTGGCTTCAGCGGAATTTTTGCCCCGCAGCTTCAGCCTCTAGCACAATGAATGTGATACCCGTCTTGTTCTTATGGGTATAGCGTCCAGTAAGGTTGAGTCCCTTCCCTATTCTGGAGTGATGGCAGACTGAGCGGTAGCCCGGTAATCACGCACGTCAATCTGACTCAATTGAGCTATCCATATCACAACGCATGCAGCTCACCTGTCATCCCCTTGTGGAGATCCGGGAAAAGCTCATCTCATTTTCATATTTTAACAATTTGGTGAGTTTCCAAGACGCTCTTTAATATGGCAAGGTTTTCCTTGTATTGTTTCTTAAACTTCTTTACGACGATGGCATCATTCGGTTTAAATAAGTCCCTTGGATCTGTCTCCATGAATAGATTTATCTTAGTGCCGCCTTCAGTCATTGTAAAGGTATAGAGCGTATATGAATCCACCGGCCCCGAGACCGATTTGAATCCATATCTCTGGTTAAGCTCAAATGCTGTGACCTCATAGATGATCTCGATCCGCCGGCCCAAAATATGACCGACAGCCCGAAAGAGAGTTTTCATACCTATTTCACCCTTAGATATCTGGGTAGATGCTAACGTCCCATACTGCCATTGAAAATCATTTTCAGGCATGGCAACAAAAGCAAAAACCTGCTCAAGGGGCCGGTAGATATGTGTATCTAACTCGAAACTGATCATCTTATTTTCTTTCACGGATGTAGAGGTAATAGATTCGCAATCAATCCGCGGTCTGTGAAGTGCAGGATGGCTTTCAAGCATTTCACTAGATCATTGCGAGATTCTTATTTATACGTTTGAGGCTGGTTCGTTCTGCTATCTCAATAGGTCGCGCCAAAGCCGCGTTGTTCTCTTGGCTTCGTGAGAGCTACCTTTAATTGATGATCATCCAAAGAATAGGTGTTGAACATGCTGACCGCTTTGTCGGCTTCGCTTTGTGAGCTCATGCTTACAAAAGCATAACCCTTGCATCCACCACTTTGACGATCGGTGATGAGATTGACTGATGTAACGTCTCCAGCTCGCGTGAAGAGGGTATTTAGTTCCTTCCCCGTCGTGGATTTGGGCAGATTCCCTACATATAACTTGAATTCCATTACTGCTGCTTCCTCCAGGTTAGCCGGGAAAGAATAAGCCGCCAGCCCATAACAGGGTCGGCGGCTAAAATACCGCACAAATCCAGTTATTAATTCCTAACTGTTATATTCAGTGTACCATACTTTGAACTCGCCGATTAACTGACCCTTCCTCGCTACGGTGGGACCGTTTGGTAAGAGTGGATAATTGGGTGGGCTTGCCAAACAGCTTCACCACGGAGCGCACTAAGAACACGGAGAAGACCTTTTAAAAATCTCCCCCGGCACCTGCGCCCGGGGGAGGTGTGTGCGCTTGCGCAGTCCGTGTTCTTTACACCTGCCCTGGTACGGCTTAAGCCGCACAGTGCCAGGGTTATCCCCTTATAGGGGACCGTGGTGAGTAGAACTTAGCCCATTCTTTTCGCCACTCCCCGTTTGGTTAGTCACAATCTCCATAGAGTAGATGTGATATAATCCAATCATCTTATAAAAGGTCGCGTGCGCTTATCTTGCCGCCAACCCTATATTGGGGTTGACGGCTTTTTACTTAATCGCTCGCGGCTATCGCTAGACAGGAGTTTCGTATGGAAGCAAAATTGTACGTTGGGAACCTATCCTATCAAACCACTGAACAAAACTTGCGTGAACTTTTTATGCAAGCTGGAAATGTAACCTCGGTTGCCTTGATCAAGGAGCCTGGTACCCAGCGTTCCAAAGGGTTTGCGTTTGTGGAAATGAGTTCACAGAGTGAAGTGCAAAAAGCCATTAGTATGTTTAATGGTTATACCTTGGATGAGCGTCAAATGGCTGTGAGCGTCGCTCGCCCGCGTGAGGAACGCAGCAGTGGCGGTTTCCGTCAGGGTCAGAATCGTGGGGGTAACACCAATAAACGGCGCTATTAATGAAGTGGCACGTTCGATGTTTGAAATTGGCGACAAAGTTGTTCATCCACAACACGGGGTAGGACAGATTGTCAAGTTGGAAAACAGGGAATTTGAACGCGGAGACACTCGCAGATATTATGAGATTAACATTCCTGGTGGCAGCACCGTTTGGGTGCCGGTTGACTTGTCAAACTCAGGACTGCGTCGATTAGCGCGCAAAAGTGAACTTGCCCTCTGCCGTGAAATCCTAAAGTCCAATCCATTGCCTTTGATGGAAGATGGGCGCGTTCGACAGTCTGCACTGGTGGCACATCTCAAGCAAGGAACGATCGTTGCGCAGTGTGAGGTTGTCCGCGATTTATCTGCCTTTGTTGCACACAAGCCATCTTATGGGACGATTACGTCATTCCTGGAATCTATGTTGCGTGTGCTTTGTCAGGAATGGGCGCTTGTAGAAGGAATTACGATTTCAGAAGCTGCATCTGAGATTAATTCCTTAATTGAAAAACCCGGATGAACCACTGATCACAGACAATTTGTAAGCGATGACTTAAAAGTGCGTAATGAGATCATCGTAACGACTGAAGTTGGACTACATCAGCTGCTCAAACGGCAATTAATTCTCCCAAACAACTTAGAAGGAATCAATAGGCTCAGACACTCCAGGGGTTGAGAGGCTACTGTTGAAATTCCCTCTGCCAGAACACAGCACTATTCCTGGGCGATGAGAGCCTGGGCAACCCAAGTTTTTCTATTCCGTTCTAACTGAATAGATCTGCACAGAAATGGTCTTCCCTTTAAAAGTGAATTCGCCAAGTGGTTCCACCTGCACGGACTCTGGCAGGCTGGTACGGGTTTCAGCATCAATGAGGATGGGACAACCAACGACCTTGGTATGGCTTTCTATGCGTGCCGCAAGATTCACTGTATCGCCAACACAGGTGTACGTGGCGCGGTGCTGTGTGCCTGCGTAACCCGCCATGCCTGTACCTGAGGCAATACCAATATTGATCGGGGCTTTATTTTCAGCCGCTCGTTCCTGATCGCCAATAATCTGATTCACGATCCCACTATGACTTGAAATTGGCTTGAACATCGTGGCGAAATAGGAATTGAGCAATTCAACCACGTCTGCGGCTTCATGTTGCTCCGTGTAGGTGGTGAATGAGCGGATGTCCGCAAATATAATGGTGGCATCCATGTTCTGGCCGCCCAGGCTGAAGCCGTTTTTCATTAGCTCTTCAGCAACCTCCTCGGTTGCGAAGGTCTGCAACAGTTTTCGGTGCTGGTCACGCAGAGACTTTTTCTCGAGGCTGGCAGTAATGCGCGCATGCAGGAGCGTCGGCTCGAACGGCTTGAGCAGGACACGCACGCG
>DASWEH010000073.1:0-3893 GCA_036394895.1 Anaerolineales bacterium | reverse complement strand
ATCTGCCCGACCAGACCGGCGGAATGCCATGTAGAACCACTCGTTAACTCATGGCGTTCAAGGATGATGACGTCTTTCCAGCCCATCAACGTGAGGTGATAAGCGATACTGCATCCGCCCACGCCACCCCCGATAATGACCACCTGCGCCTGCTTCGGTAGATCAGCCATGTTTTGCTAGGTCTCCTGAAATTTATTATGCTGTGCTGGACACGCGCACCGAACGTGATTTGCTTAGCAAATCATGCGGTGTTGACACACCTGCCCTGGCGTACGGCGCCAGGGAATCCAGCCCCTAGATGTGCAATATACGGGATTTGGCAATCCCTTTTAGCTCAGTTCCTTGAGCCAGCTTAACCTACTTGCTTTTTGAACCACGGAGACACTGAGCTTTAAAAATCTCCGTGACTCCGTGTCTCCGTGGTTAGGGGTTTCATCGCTGTGCCGCCGCTTCGATTGCCTAGCACTCAGCGCGATGATTTTATCCAAATTCCTTGAGCCATTGCTCCCAGTTGGGATTAAGTACATTTTGTGTCAGGCGGTCGAAGTGTTTGTTTGCGTAGGCACGGAAATCAAACGGAAGTTTCGAAACACCGACTTGTACCAGTCCCCACATCGCCTCGCGAAAGTCGGACATCAGTTTCATTATGTTCAAATGGATTACATCTTGAGGTGTAAATTCGGTGAAATAGCAATTCAGGAGCACACGATCTTCCGCTTCAGATAACTCATGGTTGTTCGAAAAATTTGCCAGGTCGAAGAAGATATCTCCCATCCCTGCATACTCCCAATCTAAGATGTAGAGTTGATCAGCGAGGAGGAAATTGCCGTTGAGCAAATCATTGTGACAGGGTTTCTGAAAGAGATGCCGGGAATTCAATATGGTCTCTGCATGGTTTATCTGGCTGATAAGCCAATCAAAGTTTTCAGGAAAGGGTATCTTGTATCTCTGGGCAATGTCAGTATAATCGCGGACGACTTGAAAGGGAGAAAACGCGCCAGGGATCGTCGGCAAGGCATGAATATTGTGTAATTTTTCAGCCACTCGCAGGGTATTTGCTGGCTGTCTGATTTCTTCGGGGGGAATCGGGCGACCGTCAATGAAGCGTGTCACCAGGCAACCCTCTGGCTCAATGAAGTACACAACTTCAGGGGCAATTCCCAATTCGCCTGCGACAAGATTTGCCTTGTATTCATGCTCTCGATTGATGCCGAGCATTTCCGTATTCTCGCCGGGGATCCGCAAGTGGAATGATTTGCCATCCACATCCACGCGGTAGTTGAAGTTGGTGATGCCGCCTTCAAGTTCCGAAACTTCTATATCCTGTGGGTTCGCCCACATGGGGACGCGTGCAATCGCTTCCTGGACTGTAAGTGTCATTGGGTTTCATCCTCTCAATTCTGCTCCCAGCGCCGAGGTGGCGCTGATGTTATCAAGTAATTGCCGCCGGGGACGGCGGCTTGTGCAGATTTACTATTGCACTTCATCCACATCCTTATACCACTTGACACGGTCACCGACCCGGGCACGTAATTTCCAGGCCAAGGGTTTCGGTTCGCTATCGATTCGTGCCAGAGCGACTTTTACTTGTGATTCGATTTTACCTTTTTGCTCGGCAGTTAACTGTTCATATTGCATAGCTAATTTCTGAACTTTGTCGAGGTTCATGGTCGTGGTGCGCCACAGACCCCAATCGTCCGCGCATAATTTGGCAACTCGCTGAATGTTAATGGTTTCTTTATCACCATCCCCAAGCGGATGTTCAAGCAGCAACATGATCGTGTCGATCACATCCTTTTCGTTGATTTTTACAATTTGCATTTTCTCAAGCAATAATTCTGCCAGCGGAATGGTGGGTGAGTCGACTTCCAATCTGTCCCTCCAGTAAATGGTGTGGCAAAAATCTAGTTTCTCGTAAAAGACGTCCACATGCAGGCCCGCTTCCGGCTTGTCGAAGATCGCCCGTTCACCTTCAGATGTGATAAAGACCTCACGGTTTTCCTGATAGCCTAATGAGGTCAATAATTCCTGTATTTGCTTGCTTTGTTTGCCATACGCCGCAAAGTCAATATCGGTATAGGCGCGTCCCATGGCAGCTTGTAAATATCCGAACTGTGGACAATGCATTTGAAATGCAAGGGAACCAATCACCCGCAAAAGCAAACCGGCCTCTTGGCTGATGTGGAGGATATGTTTCAATTCATTTTCGAATTTTTCGCGCTCTGCCAGATTCTGTTCACCCATCCCAACCGAACTACTGGTCATGGAAATCTCCTATCGCTTGTCTCATAGATAAGTTAACCTCCCACAGGAATTTGTAGGTTGAAACTTAAATATCAAGCTTATAAATTATGCGGCACTCCGTAAAGCCTGAAGATACGATACTTCGTAATTATAATGAAAAAGCAAATAACTACCAAATTTCTCTACATTCTTATATAATCAATCCAAGTGTTTTCCTTTTCTATCCAAATGAATAAAAGGGATATGTCACCCTGAGGGAGCGTTCTCCCTGCGACCGAAGAGTCTCTACCACGGTGTCAGAGATTCTCACCTGCATGAATTGCCAAGCAAATCACGTGCGGCGCACACTTGCCCTGGCGGTCAGTGCCAGGGAGTGTCGCTCCGCTCAGAATGACATTATCCGAGCTAGAAGGTATCCAATGTCTTTCTTTTCGAGGAAGATCAGCAAGAAGCCGACGCGGTTGTTTTTTGCAACTGACCTGCACGCCTCTGAACGAACGTATCGCAAATTCATCAACGCGGGGAAGTTCTATGATGCCAATGTCCTGGTCATGGGTGGGGATATTACGGGCAAATTACTCATCCCAATTATCAAAGAAACAAACGGTCATTACCGCGCGACCTTGCAGGGACGCGTGGAGCAACTGGCTACAGGAGAAGAACTGAAAGGCTTGATGGCACGTCTGGACGTCTTAGGCTTTTATTACAAGCTGATGGAAGAAGACGAGTTTCGTGAAACCTCGGCGGATGCCAATGCTGTCAGTAAACTATTCAATGAGTTAGCGCGTCAGCGCCTGAGCAACTGGGTGGATCTGGCTGAGGAGCGTTTGGCTGGGACGGGCATCAAATGTTTTGTCACCGGTGGTAACGACGACGAACCCGAGGTGTTAGACGTAATGAAGAGAGAGAGCACCAAATCCTTTTTTGCCTGTGAAAATGAGATGGTCTATGTGGATGACGATCACCCTATGATCTCGGTCGGTTTTAGCACGCCGACTCCCTGGAAGACGCCGCGTGAAGTCTCGGATGAAGAACTTGGCACCATGATCGAAGCAATGATCGCCAAAGTGCCCGATATGAACAAGGCAATCTTCAACTTCCACGATCCTCCAGTCGACTCATCCCTGGATACCTGTCCGATGCTGGACTGGAGCAAGGATCCGCCCGAACAGATCCTGCAGGGTGGGCAGCCGATCTTGTTCGGAGCGGGATCGAAATCGATACGGGATGCGATTGAAAAACACAAGCCAATGCTCGGGTTGCACGGTCATATCCATGAATCACAGTCAGTTGCGAAGATTGGTAGAACCACCTGCATTAATCCCGGCAGTGAATATGGGGAAGGTATTCTGAGAGGCTGTTTGGTCAATTTTGTGGATGGGGAAGTAAAGGGGTTTCAAATGACAAGTGGATGACCTATCCCCGGCCCTTCCCCTAAAAGGAGAAGGATGGAGCGCAGAAAGGAGAGAATGTCGCGAGATCAATGAAGTCAGGCTTGTTCAGTTTCTGTAGTCGTATCTAAATTTTTCTGCCAAAGGAGAAGGAGAATGGCTAAATCGGAAACAATGAAGCCGGAAATTTTCACTCGAAAAGCATCCGGTCTGGTCCGCGTGATGTCACCTTACTCAGCCTTCGTCTATAACATCCTG
>DASWEH010000072.1:0-4733 GCA_036394895.1 Anaerolineales bacterium | reverse complement strand
TACGCTTTCGGCTTCCACATCCGTCACGGAACGACTGGACTATGCGCTGAGTAATCTGGGCGTGGTGAGCCTGGCCTTTGCCGGTGAAATGCTGGTTGCAGGGATCGCGGCGCAGATCATCGCTACTGTTTTTCGAAACCGCTGGGGCGGGCTGGGAATGTTGCAGCCTTCCCCCTCAGAAAAAAGTATCGAAACGCGTTTTATCCTGGGCGCCGGCACGATCATCTCTCTGTTGCTTTTAACGCTGCTGATCGGCGACTGGCTTGTCGCAGGTTCAGCCGCACGGAATTTGCTAGGAGACAGACTTAAAAGTTCGGCGGAACTAGCCTCCCAAAATGTGCCCTTTTTTCTTGAGACGGGTCAGAACCTTGCTCTACAGATGGCAAACGACCCGCGCTTGCAGCAAACGAATGCAGATGTTTCTGCAATCCTGAACGAACGCAGTCAATCCGTTCCTTATTTCAATCAACTGGTTGTTTTTGACATGCAGACCAAAACAATGCTTGGGAGTTATCCATCTGAGCCTGCATTTCAAATCACGCGTCCGGAAGAAGATGGGATCACGTTGGCTCAACAGGGGGTGCCGAATCAGGTCTATAGTGTTCCGCCGATTGTGGAGGGAGAAGCAGCCGGTATCTCATTTCTGGCAGTCATTCCGCAAACTGAGCATGTGCTGATCGGTCGCACGTATTTGAGTGAGAATCCCTACACACGTTCATTGATCAATAATCTCAACAGTCTTGCAGGCGTGAACGGCACAGGCATATTAATTGCCGAAGGTGTCATTATCTATCACTCGGATGCCACCCGCTCTTGGACAACCTATGAAGGTCAGTATAGTGACCAGCCTTCTTTCTTCGATGAAACCACCTCGCTTGGAACCCGCCAACTTGTCTATTACCAACCGGTGTCTGGTTATCCTTGGGCAATTGTGCTCACGATCCCTGCTCAGGAGATGCAGCAGCTTGCTATTAATATTGCGCTGCCAATCTCACTGATGATTATGCTATTGGGATTGATCTCATTAATCTCCCTGCGTGTGAATCTCCGCAGCGTCACTGGATCATTGCAGAATCTCGCTACCGAAGCGAAATATCTGGCTACAGGTCAGCTCGACCGGCCACTCAATGTGAATGGCGAGGATGAAGTCAGCGAACTGCGCCGCGCCTTTGAACAGATGCGCGTCAGCTTGCAGGCGCGCATGCAGGATCTAAATCGTTTGCTGGTGGCAAGTCAGGGGGTAGCCTCCAGTCTCACGCTTGGAGATGCGTTGCGTCCCGTGCTCGAAGCTGTGGTTGCAAACGGCGCGAGTTCGGCGCGGATTATTCTCCTGCGTGAGATGCTTCCAACGCCTGTAGAGACACCGGTCAAGTTCGCCGATGGAGTTGAGCAGGACGTGTACATGCATTTGGACCAACAAGTCCTCGCGCTGGCGGAAGAGCAGGAACGACTCGTCATGGCGACTCTTTCGCGGACCCGCGGTCTTGTACTGGACCCGAACCTGCCTTACCCTGAATCGTTGATCGCGCTGGCTCTACGGCATGAGAATCGTTATTATGGCGTTTTATGGGCAGCCTACAACAAACAACGCGTCTTTTCCGAAGCGGATCTGCGTTTTATCACTACCCTGGCGAGTCAGGCATCGCTGGCAGTTGCGAACATCCGCTTGTTCCTCACCGTCGAACTAAGTCGCCGTCAGTTGGAAGCGATCCTTAACTCTACACCGGATCCGGTCCTGGTGACCGACGCCTCGAGTCGACTCATTTTGGCGAACCCAGCTGCGGGTCATGTGTTTGGCGTGACGATCCGCCGCGGGGAACGGCCGGATTTCGAAAAAATGGTGCAGGTCAAGGGCTTGAGCGACCTCCTTCAAGCCTCCGCCACAGAACGTCACTCTGCAGAGATCAGTATGCCAGATGGAAAAACGTACCTGGCGATGGCATCTCCCATGACCGCAGAAGGCAAGACGGTAGGACGTGTTTGCATCCTGCGCGACGTTACACAGCTCAAAGAGATCGACACGTTGAAATCCGATTTTGTTTCGACGGTGAGTCACGACCTGCGCTCCCCACTCACGTTGATGCGCGGCTACGCCACCATGCTTGAAATGGCTGGAGAATTAAACGAACAACAAAAGAATTATTCCAAGATGATCGTGCAGGGCGTGGATAACATGGCGAAGCTCGTCAATAACCTGCTCGATCTCGGTCGCATTGACTTTGGCGTAGGCTTACAGGTGGAAAGCATCCCCGTGCTCGATATTCTTGAGCGTGTGACAAGCTCCCTGCAAATGCAAGCGAAACAAAAACAAATTTCTTTAGGAGTCGAGATTCCGAAAGATATGCCTAATGTGATCGAGGCAGACCAGGCGTTGTTACAGCAGGCTCTTTATAACCTCGTGGAAAATGGGCTCAAATATACGCCTGCAGGTGGCGAGGTCACCATTCACCTGCAAACTTCCCCTTCAGAATTAACCTTTGCAATCCAGGATAGTGGAATCGGTATTCTAGAAAAAGACCAGACGCGTCTATTCGAAAAGTTCTATCGTGGCACCAATCGAGATGCATTATTACAGCGCGGCACGGGTTTGGGTCTGGCAATTGTCAAGTCGATCGCCGAACGCCATGGAGGCAAAGTTTGGGTGGAGAGTCAACTCGGCGCGGGAAGTACCTTCTATTTGCAGATCCCGCTGGTGCAATCCAAAGAAGCCCAGCGCGTGCAATAAATGAACTCACCCATTCTAATTAACAAACGCTTCTTCGGGTCGCCCAAGAATTTTTGCCAATTGTTCGCGCGCAGAGTCATCCACCAGCGCCAGAATCTCGTCGCCTTCTTCTAATACGGTAACCCCGCGAGGAATGATGATCTCGCCGTGGCGAATAATTCCGGAAATGATGCAGTTCAGAGGAAGATTCAAATCTTTAACGGCAATACCTACAGCCTGAGCACCGGGGAAGATCTTTTCCTCCACCAAAGAGAATTTGCCACGCCGCAGTTTCAGCATCGTCATCATATCGCCGAGGGACATTTCTTCGGCTGTTAACTTTGCGAGGATTTCGGCTTGATTGAGCGAAACATCGACTCCCATTTCAGGGGTAAACAACCAGGCATTTTTTGAGTTATTGATTCGCGCGATCACGCGTGGCACATTGAACTCAAATTTCCCCAAGGATGTAACCACAAGATTGGTTTCATCAGAGCCTGTTACCGCCGCGAGGACCTGCGCTTTTTGGATGCCTGCTTTTTCCAACACCGTCGGAGAACTTCCATCGCCATTGATGACAACTTCCTGCGGAAGTTCCATTGCCAGTTTTTCCAACACAACCGGTCGTTCGTCAATCACGCGGACCGTATGGCCTGCCTCTAGCAGAAGTTTTGTGAGTTGCGAGCCTGTGTTCCCGCCGCCGACCACGATGACAAACATGGCTACATCCTTTCGATCCCCAGTAAATTTTCCAGTCGTTCCATCGCCGAAGGAATGACTGCCATATAAATCACATCGCCTTCCTGAAACTCTGTCCCTAAAACCGGGATAAACGTATGGTCGTTGCGGGTAATCGCTGTGACCAGCAACTCTCCTGGAATGTTCATTTGTGCCACACGATGCCCACTCAATCGCGCCGGCGATTCGATGCGCACCATCGTTGTCCCACCATCTTGAAAAACTTGAAGTACATCCAAATCGGCGTGCGTAACAACTTCGACGATTCGTTCCGCTCCCCAGGCTGTGCTCGATATGGTCGTTAATCCCAGCCGATGATAGACCTCCGCACGCACTGGATCGTACAAGCGTGCCACAACGCGCGGCACATGGAAGATGTTGCGCGCAGTCCGTGCCGCGACGATGTTGGCGTTATCTGATGAACTGGCTGCCACAAACCCCTCGGCAGTTTCAACACCTGCTTCTAATAATACGTTTCGGTCAAAGCCAAGGCCGTGTACAACAGTGCCTTTGAATTCTGTGCCCAAGCGGGCGAGCGCATTGGCGTCGTGGTCGATCACTGTGACTTCGTGTCCATGCCGCACCAGCAACTGGCTGACTTGTGAACCGACCCGTCCGCAACCCATGATGATGATTTTCATCGGCGAACCTCCTGAAGAGAAAGGGTGGACGCCTTTCCGTTGCGCAGGTTTTTTAGGCTGCGCAAAATTGCTTTGCGAATCCACTCAATCGAATATAACACGAATGCATTCAAACCCAGTCCAAGCCACATCCAAATAGGCAGAGGAGTGTGGTTGAAAATCTTTGCAAGGAAAGGAACGTAAATGATACTAACGATACCCAATATTTCAATCAAGATGCCTACCCACAAATATTTATTGCTCAACCATCCCAGATTCGAACTGCGCATATGGTCTGAACGGCATGCTAGTGCATTCCCGACCTGGGATGTGACCACCCCGGCGTGATAAACGGTAGCAGCCAAAATCATTGTCTGCTCAAAAGATAAAGTCAACCTGAAATCGACCAGCCCGGCTAGTGGCGCTAAAAATGGCAATCCAATTTCATCAGTGTAACCCGAGAGAATAAAAATGGAGAGGAAACCACCAAAACATAAAGCGGCTTCGATCATTCCCAGCCAAAAGGCGCGGGACAACAAACCACGGTCTAACAACGGCTGGTTGCGTGGCCGCGGTGGACGCTTCATTACATCGGGTTCAGGCTTTTCCATGCCAAGTGCCAGCGCCGGGAACAAGTCTGTGCCAAGGTCGATAGCGAGGATTTGACGCAC
>DASWEH010000071.1:0-3364 GCA_036394895.1 Anaerolineales bacterium | reverse complement strand
CTTTTTTTCGATCACCTGCGCATCATAGGATTTGTCCTTGCGCGGCGACTCGGCTTGAATCGATTCTTCGGTTGTTTTATTTACTTTTATCTCTGCCATTCTTTCCTCATTGATGTACGTTTCAGATGTCACATTCCACGTATCGTGGGGATTTGTATGTATAGCTGAGGAGGCGCGGAAGAAGAGGACCTTCTTTCCAGAAGATAAAATTGATTCGGAACCTCTTTTTCATTTGTGCCTCCTTTCAAGTTTTGGAGTCGTGGAGCAAGCTCCACTAATTCGTCAGCA
Source organism: Anaerolineales bacterium (assembly GCA_036394895.1). Taxonomy (GTDB): domain Bacteria; phylum Chloroflexota; class Anaerolineae; order Anaerolineales; family Villigracilaceae; genus Defluviilinea. Next base: position 3,076 of record DASWEH010000071.1, on the reverse strand, counting down.
AGCTGACGGACTCCATAAAAACAAAAATCCCTTCATCCACATCAGGGACGAAGGGTCACTCCGCGGTACCACCCGAATTACGTTGTCAAGTTGAAACGTTCTAACGTTTAAACCTGCTAACGTCACTTTGATCGCGATAACGGGCTTCTCCGTCACCAGCTACTTGAGTTCACTAGTGAAGTCTCTCCTTCGAGGGAACAAGCGAGTTCGGTCTCTATAATCTCCGTTAGGGGATATTGGTATTCCCGTTCGATACCGGTGAAGGGCTTCCACCTCGCTCTCCCTTCTCGCTGACGGGATGACCTACTACTCCTGTCGTGACTTTTCTATATATTTTCGCTATTATAGCACAAGAGCGACTAGCCACACGACGGTGTAATCGCTCTCGCAGGTGGACCCAGGGGGATTCGAACCCCCGACCTTCTCAATGCCATTGAGACGCGCTCCCAACTGCGCTATGGGCCCGGATTTCAGTTTTCAGTTGTTAAGTAAACAGTAATCAGTTTGTTCAGTGACTGAAAACTGTTTACTGACCACTGAACAGGTGGACCTGAGGGGATTCGAACCCCTGACCTCCTCAGTGCGATTGAGGCGCGCTCCCAACTGCGCTACAGGCCCAATATTATTATCCAGCAGACTTGCGGGACAAGGCGAATGACATTCTACTTGAGGCAATAGGGGATGTCAAGCAAACTTTGCTTCACTTCCATGGCTTTCTCAAGAACCAAAATTATGTCACCCTGAGGGAGCGTTCCGCCGCGACCGAAGGGTCTCGTTCTTCGTGGTAGAGATGCTTCGCTGTGCTCAGCATGACATGCCAGAGATTTGTCAAGCCTTCTTGAGAAAACGATAGCTTCACTTCATAGTATTCTCAAAACAAAAGGTCTTAACGACTTTGAAAAGGCTATAACCCTCGATTCACTGTAAAATAACCCAACACTGTTCACAAGGAAAACATCATGGCTGACATCACCGCTTCAACGATCTATCGCATCATGGACTTGCACGAATCCGACCGCCCGCGCGAGCGACTGGCTTCGTTGGGGGCGCAGGCATTGAGCAATGCTGAACTAATTGCCATCCTACTGCGGGTCGGCGTGACTGGCGAAAACGCCGTGCAGGTTGGTCAACGACTGATCAATAAATTCGGTGGCTTAAGCGGATTGCATCGGGCGCCATTTCGAGAGTTGATGGACCAGCGCGGACTTGGCGAAGCGAAAGCCTCACAGATAAAGGCTGCGATCGAATTAGGCAGGCGTCTGCCCCTGGAATCTCCGGAAGAGCGCGCTGCGATCAACTCCCCCGCGGACGCTGCCGCGCTGGTGCAATATGAAATGTCCGCGTTGGAGCAAGAGCATTTACGCGTGGTTCTTTTAGATCGAAGAAATCGTGTGATGGAAACCGTGGAAGTTTATAAAGGTTCGGTCAATTCTTCACAAATACGAGTGGGCGAAGTCTTCAAGGAAGCGATTCGCAAAAACGCTTCGGCGTTGATCGTGATTCACAATCATCCGAGCGGAGACCCAACGCCCAGCCCCGATGATGTCGCGGTGACGCGCGCGATTGTCCAGGCTGGCAAATTACTGGATGTGGAAGTACTTGATCATTTAGTGATCGGTCAGGGAAAATGGGTATCATTGAAGGAAAGAGGCTTGGGGTTTGCGTAACCATCAAAATGGTTCTATACTTGATACGTACTCTATTAATTCAAGATAGATAAGGTTATTTGGAATGAGACATGGAGTAAATCCTTTTCATTCCAAAACTTCACAAGGAGACCGATCATGAATCAATTTGACATGTTCAGTCAGAAAGCAAATGGTTTTGCATCCCTTGAAGAAGTGATCGACGCGTTGATGCGCATGAGAGATGATCCGCTTGCCGATGCAGGGACGAATGTTGTTGTCAGCCGGGGCAACCCAAATGCCAAGCTGCTGATTATTGGCGAAGCGCCGGGACCCGAGGAAAATATCAAGGGGAAACCATTTGTTGGGCGTGCCGGTCAAATGCTCGACAAGGTCCTTCAGTCGGCAAATTTCGACCCGGAAAAAGATGTTTATATTACGAATTCTGTATTCCGAATGCCGCCGGGAACAGATGAGAAACCTTTTCGAAAACCCACCGATCAGGAAATCGATTACTATCGCCCTTATGTCTTTGAGATCATTCGCCTGATCGATCCGCGAGTCATCCTGTTGACTGGGAATGTAGCCTGCCAATCCGTTCTTCGAAAGACAGGTATTACCAGCCTGCGCGGAAAATGGACGGAAATGGATGGTCGCTGGATCATGCCGATTTTCCATCCGTCGTATTTGTTGCGCAATCCTACAAGGGAACCTGGCTCTCCAAAAGCGTTAATGTGGGAGGATATCCGCGAAGTCCGCAAGAAATATGATGAGCTAGCCGCCTAACCGCTTCGCTACGACTCAATTACATACTCCTCTTCACCCCAAACCGATCAAACTCTCCTGTTGGATTTTCCCATTCCACCTTTGCCTCATCCACCCGCGAGCCGCGCGGACCATCTTTCATTGACTGAATAAGGCTTTCTACCTTGAGGCGTTCCCCCTCCGCAATGGCTTCTACTGTATCGTAACCAACGTTCCGCACCCAGCCCGTCAGCCCGTCGATTTGGCGCGCACTATACTCCACATAGGCGCGAAAGCCAACGCCCTGGACGCGTCCCTTCACCCAGATGTGTGCCCGAACCGTTTCATTATTTTTTGATCGTGGTTTCTGGTCCATTAGGATTTCCTTTTTTTCGCAGCGTACTTATGATGCCAATGAATGGAATAACTAACACCAAACACAACAACACCAAATAGGGCGAAATGTTTTGCAAAACAGACAGAAAACGATTTTGTCCCAGCACGGACGAACGCCATTTCTGTTCCAGGTTTGAGAGAGAAACGCCAAAGACACGTTCCGTGCCGCGCTCACAGGCCACGCCATCGGCATAGGAAATTGCGAGACTCAATAATCCCGAAGAACCATAGGTGTCATGCAGGTACTTTATGAATGATCGAGATTCCGCATACGCCAGAAACGCTTGACCCGCGTTGGATGGGAATGAATT
>DASWEH010000070.1:0-6423 GCA_036394895.1 Anaerolineales bacterium | reverse complement strand
GATTTTGATACCCCTCTCGACATCCTCACTCATATCATGATCGGTTCGGAAGGCACGCTGGGATTCATTGCTGAAGCCGTACTTCATACTTTCCCTGATTATTCGCGCCGTTACACGGGTCAACTCTATTTCAAAAACTTACAAGACGCCGCATCGGCGATTGCGCCGATCAACGAGTCAGGAGCACGCGCCGCGGAAATTATGGATCGGGCTGCTTTGCGTTCCGTCGAAAACAATTCGGGTGTCCCGTCAATTTTGCGGCAACTCCCCAATGAGGCGACCGCGATCCTTGTTGAGTATCAAGCTCAGGATACGGAATCCATTCTCAGCTTCAAAAAAGAAGCGCAGCAAGTCATCAAGAAATTAAGTCTCCTAAATGATCCAGAGTTTTTCGATGATCCTATCGCCCAAGCTTCCTTGTGGAAAACGCGCAAGGGTATCATCCCCTCCATTGGAGGGATGCGTACTCCAGGAACCGTTTCCATCAACGAAGATGTCGTTTTCCCTGTTCACCGTCTCGCCGAAGGGGTGACGGACCTACAACATCTCTTCGAGGACTTTGGTTATCCAGATGGGGCCGTGTTTGGGCATGCAAAAGATGGCAACTTGCACTTTCTCATCAACCAGGCTTTCAACACTGACTCGGACATTGCTCACTTCGACAATTTCGTTCGCTCGATTGTCAAACTGGTCAGCGGCAAATACGATGGCGCGCTGAAAGCCGAACACGGCACAGGACGCAACATGGCGCCATTCGTCGAAACCGAATGGGGTGCGGAAGCCTATGCCATCATGCGTGACCTCAAATCGTTGTTCGACCCCGATCAGATGCTCAACCCCGGCGTGATGATCAACGCGGATCCACAGACACACGTCACACATCTCAAGACGATGTCGCTCGTCTCGCCTGAAGTGGATCGATGCATCGAATGTGGATTTTGTGAGTCGAAATGTCCGAGCCGAAGATTGACTCTCACACCTAGACAGCGGATCGTCGTCCAAAGAGAAATTGCGCGTGTGAAACTCGCCGAATCGGACTCAGCCGAGCTCGACACCATGATTGATGATTTTTCCTACGCTGGTATCGACACCTGCGCCGTGGACGGACTCTGCGCGACCGCATGCCCTGTGGACATCAACACAGGTGATCTGACAAGACGTCTACGCACGGAATCCATTACCCCGCGCGGCGAACAAATCGCAAATTGGATCGCTAAACATTTCGCAATGACCGAATCCGCGCTTGGCAATGCAGTTCGATTAGGTCATTTTGCTGAATCCGTCATAGGCCCAAACGGAGTCAAATCAGTTATTCAAACCGCAGAAAAGATAACGAGCACCACACTGCCCAAATGGAATAACCACATTCCTTATACGGACTCCAAAGTCTCCCAACTTTGGATACACCAACGACAGGAGTCGTTGGACTCCAAGCAGTTTATTTACTTCCCTTCCTGCATTGCTCGGCAATTAGGACAACCCAAAAGTGACAATCATCTCTCACTTACTCAAGCTTTTATTCTTATCACTAAACGCGCAAACATTAATTTACAAATCCCTGAAAATATTTCAGGTACTTGTTGTGGGATGCCCTTCCACTCCAAAGGCTACACTAAAGCTTATCAATTATCCTTACACAAAGCTATCACCAGATTCTCGGAATGGAGCGAAGGCGGAAAGTATCCCATCGTTATAGACACAACATCCTGCACGCAAACACTTCGCACGTGCAGGGAGGATCTCAACAAAGAAGACAAAGAACTCTGGAAAAAACTGACGCTACTCGATAGCATAGAATTTTTACATGATCATGTTTTACCTAAACTCAATATTCAACCCGTGGATGAAAACGTTATCCTGCATCCCAACTGCTCCGCGAGAAAACTTGGCTTAGACGCGAAAATTTTGTCGATTGCCGAACAATGCGCCAAATCCGCGACCATTCCACTTAATCTCGGTTGTTGCGGGTTCGCCGGTGACCGCGGCTTACTCTTCCCTGAATTGACCGCCTCCGCTACGCAAAAAGAATCAGCTGAGGTCAATGAGCGTGAGTATGGTGGCTATTATTCCTCCAATATTCCCTGTGAGATTGGTATGTCAGAAGCGACAGGAAAGGATTACACTTCGATTGTATATCTGGTTGAGCGTGCATCCAGAAAGTAGAGGCAAAGATGTCAAAAAAAGATAAGAAGGCCAAAGACAAGCGTTCTGCAAATGGGTCCAAAAAACAGGATAATAGCGAGGTTATGCCCATGTCCATGACACTTCAAACGATTTCATCGATTCCACCAGAAGACCAATTTCCCATCAACAAGAAAACATATGAGAAGGAACTGGCGCGCCTGCAAGAGGAACTCATCAAATTGCAGGAGTGGATCCGCTTTAAGAACCTGAAGGTGGTCGTCATATTTGAGGGACGTGACGCGGCCGGAAAGGGAGGCGTGATCAAACGCATCACCGAAAGCCTTAACCCGCGCGTCTGTCGCGTAGTAGCGTTGCCAGCTCCCACCGAACGGGAAAAGACTCAATGGTACTTCCAGCGCTATGTGGCGCATCTGCCCGCAGGCGGCGAGATGGTCTTGTTCGACCGCAGTTGGTATAACCGCGCTAATGTCGAACGCGTGATGGGCTTTTGTACCGACGAGGAATATAGTGAATTCCTGCGCTCGGTACCGGAGTTTGAGCGCATGCTGGTACGCTCGGGCACTATCCTGATCAAATACTGGTTCTCAGTGAGCGATAAGGAGCAGGAGCTGCGGTTCCAGGCGCGGATCAATGATCCCACTAAACGTTGGAAACTCAGTCCGATGGACCTGAACTCAAGGGCGCGTTGGGTGGAATATTCCAAAGCCAAAGACCAGATGTTTGCCCATACTGATATCAAACAGGCGCCTTGGTACGTGGTCAACGCGGACAACAAGAGGTGCGCCCGACTCAATTGCATCCGCCATCTGCTCAGCTTGATCGGTTATGAAGACCTCACGCCTGAGCCGATCGTCCTGCCGCCGCGCCAGCAGGAAGGTGGCTACGTCCGGCCTCCTATTACTGACCAAACATTTGTGCCGCAAGTCTATATCCCGGAAGATAAAACCGAAGATACCAAGCAGTAATTGATCACATACTGATTGAGGTTGCTAAATCTCTACACTCCCAAGACGGTGAGCCATGTCCTTCCTGACTGAATTTCAATCGCGGCTGCCTGCGGACTTGCGCACAAAATTCCTCAGCCTGAAGACGCCCTTTGCCATTCAGGAGTATTTGAATACTCTGACATACATTGGTGAGGAACGCGATCGTTCACCGCTCAACGTCATGCTCGATGGGCAATCGCACTGCCTGGACGGTGGCTTTCTGGCAGCCCTAGCCTTGTGGCGGATTGGGTTCAAACCGCTCCTCATCGACATCGTACCTGATCCTGGCCAGGATGACGATCATGTGCTTGCGTTGTATCAGATCGATGGACGTTGGGGTGGAGTTGCCAAAACGAATTACATCAATTTGGGGTTTCGCGAACCTGTGTATAAAAACTTGCGTGAGTTGGTAATGACGTATTTTGAACACTATGTGAGTATTCATCAGGAAAAGGTGCTGCGGGGTTACACCCGTCCGCTTGACGCCTCACGCTATACGCACCTCAACTGGGCCTGGGATGAGGCTGGGGCCAATGAGCTTTATCACAAGCATTTTTATGGTCGCAAAGCCATCCCACTTATCACCAAACATATGGCAAAACGCCTGAGCCCGGTCACAGATAAAGCCTATCAGGCAGAGACTTTGCATACAAATCTGAAAGAGTCCTTTGGAAATCGAGCCCCCCACTCTGCCTCCGCCAAATACGACGATGAAAATTTGGATTGAATATTTAGTGTTCAACAGGTCGGATTTGGGGGAGGTGCCCGAAGGGTGGAGGGGGTTACAATTTCCTCACCGCAACAAACGACAGGAGCCATACATGACGGGGCGCATCGAAAAGACGGATTCATGATTTAGCGCAGGGTATAATGACAAAAGTCGGTACAAATTTACCCATGGAAAATCAGCAGAAAGGCAGTGTACAAAATGGAAGTTCCGATGACAGCCATAGAAATGACAGGGACAGTTGATGAAAATCATCAACTCCAACTGGATGGAACACTTCCCATCACGGGACCGAAACGTGTGCGCGTCATTGTCCTTTCGCCGCTCGCAGAAATTACAGATGAAGTCAGTGAAATGGAGTGGCTGAAAGCATCCTTGAGCAATTCCGCCTTTGAATATCTGCGCGACCCCAAAGAAGACATTTATACGATAAATGATGGAAAACCGTTCTATGAGGCATAAGGTTGTGCTTGTCCCATTTCCATTTGATGATCTCTCTAGCACGAAGGTTCGACCTGCGGTGTGCATCACCGAACCAATTGGTGGGCATAGACATGTTGTCCTAGCATTCATTACCAGCCGCGTCCCAGATGAACCGCTTTCGACCGACCTGGTTTTTGCAGAAACAGACAAAGATTTTTCCGTTACAGGATTGCGCGTCTCTTCAGCGTTGCAGCTTCATCGAATGATGACTGTTGCCACAAATATTATTGTCCGTGAACTTGGAACATTGCCAAAGCCCGCACAAAAGCAAGTGGAAGGAAAGCTGAAATTGCTGTTTGGCATCAAGTAAGCGCGCAAAGCAGCCACACATGGGGCGCATCGAAAAGACCAGAGGTAGAAATGAGTTTCCACATTCGTAAAAGCATAAAGATCGGACCTCTTCGATTTAATATTTCAAAATCGGGAATTGGAATATCATCAGGGGTTTCAGGTGCTAGAATTTCAACAGGTCCACGTGGAACTTACATACATATGGGAAGGAATGGAGTTTATTATCGGAAAAAGATAGATGGATCTATTTCGACGACCCAAAAAGGTCTTTACGAAAACAACACAACCACTGAAGGCGAAACGCTCATCGATAGTATCCGTGAATTGATTGAGCTAACTAATACCGAGTTGGTAGCACAAATAAACACACGGATTCATCAACCAACATATGCCCTTCTAATTGCCGCAGTCTCATTAATATTTACCTGTATATTTATGAGCGTAGGTTTCAGTATTCAATATCCTATTCTACGTGCTGTTATAGCAATCATTTCATTCACATTCCTGATTGTTGGTGTTTACTTCGCATGGGTCACAGATCAGCAAGAAAACCTTATGCGAACAGCTACACTTCAATACAATCTTGAAGCAGATACTGAAAACAAATTCAATGAACTCGTCAATGCGCTAAGTAATCTTGCATTATCAACACGTATCTGGAGAGTAACTTCTCAAAAAGCGAATTGGGATTGGAAACGCAATGCAGGAGCATCATCTCTCATTACAAGAAAGAAAATTACATCAGGGGCAATAAAACCACCCTTTTTACAAACACAATTCAAAGTTTACGGCTTTGCACTTGGCCAGATGGATTTATTTTTCCTTCCTGACCAAGTATTTGTTTATCAAAGTGGGAAATACCGAGTAATCCCATATTCTTCACTTCAGGTTACGGCATATCCATCAAGATACATTGAAAACGAGGGAGTTCCAACAGATTCAAATATTGTTGATTACACATGGCAATATGTTCGAGTAGACGGAGGGCCTGATAGACGATTTTCCAACAACAAACAAATTCCAATTGTTCAATATGGACATGTCGAATTTTCATCTCAATCTGGAATAAATATTCATTTTCAGGTCTCAAATCTTTTATTTGCTCAACAATTTGCACAGATGCTTTCTAGCTATATCAACTTTACGATAAACCCTAACAAGGACACATCGAATCAATCATCATCCAATCAAGAAAAACAATCTAAGGGGAAGCCCGAACAAAAACCTCAAGGGTTAAATGCCTACACTAAGCTTAATGTCTCAAGTGATGCATCAAAGGACGAAATCACATCAGCTTATAAAAAATTAGCTCAACAATACCACCCAGATAAAGTAGAAGGTTTAGGACCAGAATTCAAAGAGTTAGCTGAAAAACGAATGAAAGATATTAATGCAGCATATAAAGAACTGATGAGCAAATTCAAGGAGTGAAATTACATCTAAAACTACCAGGAATGGGCTATGAAAGAAACGTTTATTTATTATGCTGTCGGTTATCTGTACTCGCTATTAATCGGTACTTGGTTAACTTATTATCTAGCTGATTACACAGGTAAAGCGATTAGTGAATTTAAAGAAGGTGAATATTACCGATGGACAGCAGCAATGGTTGGTGTCACCGAGCGACTGCTTTATACATCAGCCATATTATGGGCTTGCCCCGAATTAGTGGACACCAAAAATGACGCGAAGTACACTAAATCAGGAGCAGAATAATGGCAGAAAGAAACTATCGCAAGTATACAGAAGCCTTCAAACTGGAAGCCCTGGGATTGCTGAAGCAAGGTCAAA
>DASWEH010000069.1:0-12578 GCA_036394895.1 Anaerolineales bacterium | reverse complement strand
GGTTTGTGCCAGCGTTTCGTCGTTTCCACTTTGAAGTGCCTCGCGTAACAAGTTGGCGTAATCTCTTTGCCCCTGCCCGCTCAGGAACGGACTGATGTGCAGTTGGTTATTGGCAATGTCATATTCCATTTCGTCCAACATCAGTTGCCGCGTGCGATCATCCAGATTTTCAAAATAAAGAGCCATAGTTCACTTCCTTATGATTAACGTCCCTGTTTAAGTAGGTGTTATTCTCGGTAGAGAATAGAGCCGCTTGTGCGTATGGGAGGCAGGCGGTCATCCAAATATAATTTATGTGGTCAGGAACGCGGGATATATAGAACAATTGTACTATAAACGAGCCGTGTTAACAAGGGTCTTGAAGGAAGCCTTATTGAGAAAGCAGAGTTAAGGCTCTCCGCTAATCGCTCGTTTCAATGTATCGGAGTGAGGCAGTACAAACCACAAAACAATAAAGATGGTCAATAATCCCAGTGTGATCAGTACAGATAACAGTACATCATGGAGAATAAGTCGGCTAATCAAATAGAGTTCCAGGCAAATGCTGAGAGCCAAGGGAGCCATGCTAACTAACATCAGGCGTGTGGAGAGATCAATAAATCGTTGCGTGATATCCCGAGTCCCAGTTTGACGATGATAAGCTGCCGGAGTCATTATGATTACAATGGCTATTCCAACCAGCGCGATTGCCAGCAAATGGAGTCGTTGTTCCAGAGGGCTGAGTTTCTCGGCAAACGTGGAGTTAAATACAACAATGAGCTGAAACCCGAAGAGAGCCTGAATGCCTGGCAGGATCATTCGACACTCCTCTATTAGGTTTTTAGCGGCTTCCGATAAGGACAGTTCCTCTTTTGTCTCCTGATGTGAAGTCCTTCTACTCATTCTGCCTCCTCTTTGAAAACAAAGGGTAAACCTGCTATCAAATCAAAACCGCCTGACGTCCCGGATTGGATGTGAGGCGGTCGTGAATTCGAACGAACTCTTTGGATTATAGCATCTTCACCGAGTCTTTTTAAATTTTTCTTACCCCACCTCTTCCAATTTCTGCAAACGATCCATCATCACACGTTCCACGCCTTGCGGATATTTAATCCCGTGCTCCTGCGTTAGAGACGGAGTGAGTTCTTGATAAAAATGGACGATCGTAATGACTGCCTTCAGCATTGCCGCTTTCTCCATTGGACAAAACGTCTCTTGCAAAGCAGATAACTGCTAAATCCATTATTTGATTCACCTGCCGACTTATTTTTCAAGCTTTCCTTACTACGTCGCCAACCCGAATGATTCCTGCCTGAATCACCTTTGTATTGATCCCGCGTAAGTGGAGGCGCTTGCCCTCTGGCGAATTGACAAACTTCAGCGCTTCCACGCCAAAACTTATTGCAGCCCGTATGAGGGTCTGGAGAAACTTCAAGGATGGCTGAACCGATGCCGAGCTGTGTCCCTGGTGGGAGGTTGTCGTCGCTCAGATTCATGTCTACATATAACTGATCACCTGCTAGTGGCCAGCTTTCCTCATCTTGTGCAAGCAAAGCAATCGTACGTGCATTCATCATGGTGATCTGTGCATTGACATTTGTCAGTCCATCTGCTGAATGTTTGTTCACACGAACTTTCCATGTATCGCCCACAAGTCCTTCGGCAGTGTTTAATTCACCTTCCTGGAGGACTTCTCGTTCGTCAACGTTTGGCCGCCGCACGATCATCTTGAGTGTGCCCTGATCCTTTGGCGATTGGCGAATATAATCCATGCCCGCTTCAAGTTCTGCCATCGATAAATATTGTACGTTTAACATGATGCCTTCCTTTGTTTTCATAAGTATAGCATTTGACGAAACATTTTTACGACTTTTTTCTGCCCATTTTGGGCGGAGTGATACAATCCTTTGGGAATCGATCATGGCAAAAATTCAACTGCACGATGTAAGTTTAAGCTATTCCGCGCCGCTGCGGGATCCCGTCCACCGCTTGTTTGAGATCAAAAAAGAGCGCATCCAGGAGGATTTACCCGATCAAACGACTCAGGGTGTTACTGCGCTGGATCATGTGAATCTGACAATTCCCAATGGACGGACATTCGTTGTTGTTGGACCATCCGGTTGCGGCAAGAGCACATTGTTGCGTGTGATCGCCGGCCTGGCAAAAGAGTATACCGGGCAGATCTTGTACGATGGAGAAGATGTGCGCAATATCGAAGTGAAAGACCGCTATATCGGTATGGTCTTCCAAAACTACGCACTCTATCCAAACTTTAATAACGAGGGCAATCTGTCATTTTTCTTCAAGATGCACGACGTTCCTGATGAAGAAACGCGTGAACGGATTCGCTACACTTCTGAGCTGATGGGGATTGGCTTCAAGGAACTTTTGCCGCGCAGACCGACTACACTCTCGGGTGGAGAGAAACAGCGCGTGGCAATTGCCCGTGCGATCGTCCGGGCACCGCGGCTGCTTTTACTGGATGAGCCGCTTTCCAATCTCGATGCAAAGCTGCGTGTGCAGACCCGTACCGAGATCAAGCGTTTACTGCGTCGTTTCAGCATTACCAGCCTTTATGTGACTCACGATCAGGTGGAGGCGATTGCCCTAGCCGACCAGATCGTGGTGATGCATCAGGGAAAAATTGAACAAGTGGGTACGTATCAGGATCTGATGGATCATCCGGTCAATGTATTTGTGGCAGGATTCTTGGGATTACCACCCATGAGCTTACTCTCTGGCGGATTCATTTCAGGAAACAAGTTGGTTCTGGAGGATTACTTGATTTCACTTCCAGAATACATGTACTCTCGCGTCCAAAATAATCAACCAGTGACGCTGGGGATGCGGCAGGAAGCGGTAACCATTTCAATCGAATCAACTTCTACAAAGGGGGCTCAGCTACCGGCTGAGGTCGAATCGTTTGAATCCGATTTCGTCCACCGCACCCAAACCGTTCACCTTCGTACCGGACGTTGGCGATACTTGGGTCTGTGTCCTCTTGATATGCAATTTAGACTAGGACAATTGGTGTACGCACAGTTTGACCCTGAGCGGTTATATTTCTTCGACACGACCTCTGGCTTGCGTCTTTGATGTTACGGCACTCTCACCGATTTGTTTCTCGTAGAACCTGCTTAGTGGATCTTCCTTGTACATTCCAAAGGGAGGAATCCTTTGAAACCCCATCCGTTCATACAAAGTAATCGCCTCTTTCTGATGAATGCCTGTTTCTAGGCGAAGTAGATAGACTTGCTGCTCCATAGCGTAAGCGGCTAAATGATTCAGCATCAACTTGGCTAATCCCAACCCGCGAAACTGCGGACGCACATACATGCGCTTGATTTCACCATACTCTGTCCCAAACAGTTCAATCCCGCCACAGCCTGCTAAGACTCCAGCATGGCGAGTCACAAAAAAAGTAACTCCCTGTTCCATTAGTTTTTCTACGCTGTATCCGTGGCGGCTTGTCTTCGGATAGAGCGGCTCAAGCTGCGCTTCCAGTTCAGAAATCAGAAGCCTGGCATCGGCCGTGTCCGGGCGTTCTGCCCTAATGACAGTCCTCATTCATCGTCTCCTGATCATTTCTTTTTCCATCTTGTGATCAGCATGTTTACTCCCACTCGGACTGCTGAATCCGCATCTCCGAGCGCCCAGGCGGAACGCGTTGCTCGTTTGGACTCCTCCTCCAGTTGAATGAAATCTTGCCACTCGTCTATAATCCATTCTTCCATCTCGCTGGGCGAATCCCATGCATAGTAAAAAGGAAAAAACTCTTCTGCTTCGCGCCCGAACCATCCGTCTTGTTCGGCTTGTGCGATGGATCGATTGGCTGCCTCGTCATCGTCAAGCCCCAACGGCAGATCTTGTATATGTCCCGTTTCATAAGTCGCGCGTGCAGAGATTACTTCAATGGGCCAGTGACTCAGGATAGGGCGCAGGTCGATCAAAATTCCGTTTGGAACAAGTACCCGTCGAATTTCACTTAGGGCATGAACCATGCCCTCATGTGCAATACATCAGAGTGACCAGGCCAGGATCGCGATATCGAAGGTCTCTTTTGAAAATGGAAGCTGTTCGGACATTGCACGCGAGAAGTAAACTTTGCTTTCCAAGTCAGAAGATCTGTCAATGGTCGCAACGCGCAAGGCATCCGCGTCCAGGTCAATGCCAACGGTCGAACGCGTTTCTTTGGCATATCGCCACGTTAGGCGTCCCTCGCCGCAGCCGATTTCCAACACGCGTTTCCCGGCGAAGTCGGCAAATTTGTGTAAATACTTTGTTTCGTTTCGTTCGGAGTCTTTTTGGAGGCTCATGTCACTCTATTTCTAAATTTTATAGATGCTCTAGCCACAGTCCCCGGAGGCGATCAAATAGTTAGTACCTTCGCGCCGCGGATTTTTCCCTGTTTCATTTCCAGCAATGCCTGATTGGCATCTTCCAATTTAAATTCCTGATATTCAGGTTTGATCTTCGCCTCCGCGGCGAGTCCCAAAAACTCGCGCACATCTGCCCGCGTCACATTGGCAACCGATTTGATTTCGTTCTCCATCCACAACTGCGATGGATAATCCAATTTCAAGAGGACCTCCTTATCCACTTCCTCTTTGCGGATGGCATTGATGACCAGTCGTCCGCCTGGCTTGAGTCGTTTCAGTCCTTCGCTGATCGGACCCCAAACTGGCGTCGTGTCGATGATCGCATCCAAATCTTCGGGCGGGACTTCGTCGATCGCGCCAGCCCAAGCTGCTCCCAGCGACAAGGCGAATTCGCGTTCTTGAGGATTTCTGCTAAATACAAAAATCTCTGAATTGGGATATTTATATTTTGCAGTTTTCAAGACGATATGATTTGATCCGCCGAATCCCATCAAGCCTAGCGATTGACCATCCTGTAAGTTGCATAACTTCAATGCTCGATAACCGACTGCTCCTGCGCACAGCAGTGGCGCGGCTTCGGAATCAGAGATCGAGTCAGGGATGGGGTGCACAAAGTCCGCGCGGACTTTCATATACTCTGCGTAGCCGCCGTTGATGTCGCGTCCAGTCGCTTTGAACTCAGGGCAAAGATTCTCCTGTCCCGATAGACAGTATTGGCAATGCCCGCACGCGGACGCAATCCACGCGACGCCGACCCTCATGGACTCCAAAGTCTCCTGACTTTGGCTTATGCCAGTCTCCAACGTCGGGAGACGTTGGACTCCGTCTTCCACTATTCCCACCACTTGATGCCCCAAAATGACTGGCAATTGCGGAGGGGGAGTCCGCCCTTCGATTTCGTCTAGTTCTGTGTGGCAGACTCCGCAGCGTGTGACGCGTAGCAAAACTTCGCTTTCACCAACTTGGGGCTCAGGTATATCTACCAAAGAAAGGGGAGTTTCGTTTTGTTTGAGAGATGTAATCTCTCGCAAAAGCATGGCTTTCATTTCGGTGGAAGTGTCGAAGCAAACTCAACACCCTCTTTGACCCACGCGCTCAGTTGCTTATCGGTTTTGACTCCATCTCCTTCGATCAGCAGCCAGCCTTTCATGGGTTTGCCTGGCAAATCAAATGGTTTTGCATGAGGTTTCTTTAGATGAGCAATGTGCTTTTCAGGATCGACGCGCACGATGAGATTATCCTTGTTGACTCCGCAAGCCATGTTGCCATCCAGCAGAAAACCAACGCCGCCAAACATCTTCTTTTCTACGAAAGGAACTCCATTTAGCTCAGAACGAATCCGTTCGGCTAATTTGAGGTCGTATGCCATGGCCACCTCCTATTTCTCGATTTGACGTTTGAAATAAAAATAAGCAACGGGTAGTTGTTGCGCAACTCCAGACATTTCCCAGCCCTCCTCGCCGAGTTGATTTAACTCTGCTTCATCGGGTGGTTTTTCTTTTTTCAGATTGCGGACAATCTGTTTGTATTCCCACTTCAATCGCTTTTCAATGTAAACCATGGGTGGATGGCTAGGTTCTGATTGCTTTGGTTCATAAGGTGGAATGAGGGTGCGGTTCATATCTTCACTCCTTTCACTGACAACTGAACACTGGATACTGATAACTGTTTACGAAACTAACCTGTTCCAAACTGACGGTCTCCTGCGTCGCCAAGCCCGGGCACGATGTAGGCGCGTTCATTCAGGTGATCATCGATCGCGGCGATGTGAATATCGATGTCAGGATGCGCGCTTTGCATGGCTTTGATTCCCTCGGGCGCAGCGATCAGACCGACAAATTTGATCCTCTTCACCCCCCAGCGTTTGAGAATGTCGGCGGTGGCGGTGGCGGATCCACCTGTGGCAAGCATCGGATCCAGGATGAGACAGACGGACACACGCGGCTCGATGGGCAGTTTGTTGTAATACTCAACTGGCTTGAGCGTGTGCTCATCTCGATAGAGACCAATATGCCAAACCTCCGCACTGGGCATCAATCCCCACACCCCTTCAACCATTCCAAGTCCGGCGCGCAAAATGGGGACAAGACCGATCTTTTCCTGCAGTTCCGCGCCGGTCATTTTTGCGAGAGGTGTCTCAAATTCACGGGGCGTGATTGCTAAATCAGCAGTCGCTTCATAGGCAAGGAGCGCCGCAATCTCACGCACCAGCTCGCGGAATTTCTTGGGCTCTGTTTTTTTATCGCGCAGGCGCGAGAGTTTATGCGCCACAAGTGGGTGGTTGGATGCATAGACGTTTGACATGTGGTCCTCCAAAATTGGGTTACTTTATTATAGCCTTGAAGGTGATTTTTGACCTGTGACTCTAACTCCCATCTTGCGTACATTAAGAAGAGAACAAGGAGTCCAATATGAAACTCTCCGGTCTTCACATTTTGTTGACTTATCAATGCACCTGTGAGTGCGATCACTGTTTTGTATGGGGCAGTCCATGGCAAACAGGAACGCTGACATTCAAACAGATTGAGGAAATCCTTGCACAGGCGAAAGAGGCAGGCCTCACTTCGATTTACTTCGAAGGGGGAGAGCCATTCTTATATCATGCGGTTTTGGTTCAGGCTGTCCGCAAAGCCGCAGACATGGGTTTCTCTGTTGGAATTGTCACGAACGCCTATTGGGCAAACTCTGTGGCGGATGCCGAAGAGTGGCTGCGCCCGTTTGTGGGGCGGCTTGCAGATCTTACGGTGAGCAATGACTTGTTTCATTGCAGCGAAAGCATAGGCGAACGTCCGCAAAATGCGCTGGTCGCAGCAAAATGGCTCAACATTCCAACGGGGATGATCAGCATTGCTCAACCGAATGAAGAGGCGCAGCAGACGCACGGTCAAATTGAAGATCAGGGTGCAGTCATGTACCGCGGCCGGGCGGTGGAAAAGCTTGTTCCACGCGCGACCAAGCATCCCTGGGAACGATTCGATTCCTGTCCGCATGAGGATTTGCGCGCGCCAGAACGTATCCATCTCGACCCGTTGGGAAACCTGCATATTTGCCAGGGGGTTGCAATTGGGAACCTATTTAAGAAGCCTTTGAAACAAATCTGTGAAGAATATGATGCGGATGCTCATCCGATTTGCGGACCCCTGCTTGAAGGTGGACCTCCCGCGCTGGTGACGGAATACAACCTCCCACATGCCGCCTCTTACGCTGATGCTTGTCACCTGTGCTACGAAGCGCGGACTACGCTGAGGCCGCGTTTTCCACAGCAGCTTAGTCCCGACCAAATGTATGGAGTCATGGAATGACTGGAAATGATTTCGTAACGTTTTTCCTGCGCACACCATTGCGTGTGTTTATGGGGAATACCATGTTGATCACAGTGACCGGTTGCAAAACGGGTAAGAAGTATTCCACGCCTGTGGGCTTTTATCGTGAAGGTAATATCTTGTGGGTGATCTCAAGCCGCGACCGAACCTGGTGGCGAAATGTGAAGAAGGGCGCAAATGTCTCCTTGTTGTTGAAAGGGAAAACTATAAACGCCTTTGCGGACGCGGAGATGAATGAAAAGGCTGTTGAAAAGCGTTTGCTTGAATACATTCACCGCATACCGATGTCGGCAAAGTCATTCGGAATCCGAATGGAAAATAAAATCCCAAATGCAGAAGATATTGCCCGTGTAGCAAAGGACAGATTGTTTGTCAAGATAAAACCTTCTTTGGCAGAAAAGTAGGATTAAGAGAAGTACACCAAATGCATGAAATGCATGGCAGGAATCATTTCCACAGACTTCTCTAAGATTTTTCTAAGTATCAACACACTTTAAGCAGTAACGCCATCCGTGAGCATTCGTTATACGTAATAACGAGCGGTTGACGCTCGTTCGCATCTCAAGATAAAACGCGAAGTTCTGAAAGGAGAAAATCCTATGTCTCAGACTCAGTATAGATGTGGAGAATGTGGTGCAAGTTTCTCCAGTCAACAGGATTTGGAAGAGCACAACCGTACGGTCCATTCACGATTTACCTGCGATACCTGTGGTGAATCCTTTGGTTCAAAGAGCGAGCTCGAGGCTCATAACCGTGTCGCCCATCCCGAAGTTCAAAAGTCCGGCAGAAGTTAAGCTTTACATATCTTAGACCCGCATCGTAAAACAGCCTGAGCATTTCAGGCTGTTTTCGTAAATCGTCCTTGGGATCGTCCACACCCATAGACTCTCATAACCTAAGTACAAAATTAGGAAATCTGTCACAAGCTGGGGAAAAGAGTAAAATGAAATTGTACGGAACGTGAATGAAACGGTTGCCCGCGCGACCGTTTTTGTGTGCCTGAATCATTAAGCCTCCCTCTGGGGATACTTTAGAAATTTCTCCTCCATTTCTATGCAATCGATTTCCTCTGCTCAATCCCTTATTGAAATGCGCGACGTGGTAAAAGTCTATGCCACGGCTGCAGGTGAATTTAGCGCGCTGAAAGAGATCAATCTGGAGGTCGGCAAAGGTGAGTTTGTTGGCGTCATTGGCAAATCAGGCGCGGGGAAGTCAACGTTATTGAACATGATTACGGGTGTGGATCATCTCACCTCTGGAGAAGTGATTATCAATGCAAATGGCTCGCCGGTTTCCATTCATAAAATGCGTGAAGATGAGATCGCCTTCTGGCGTGGGCACAACCTCGGTGTCGTATTCCAGTCGTTCCAACTTTTGCCGATGCTGACGCTGGTTGAAAATATCATGCTGCCTATTGATCTGTGTGGCAGGTTCAATCCAAAGCAGTCGCGCGAGCGCGCCCTCGAATTGCTGCGACTGGTCGAGATCGAAAGCCATGCCGATAAATTTCCTGCCCATATTTCTGGCGGACAGCAGCAACGGGTCGCCATTGCGCGTGCCCTGGCGAACAATCCTCCGATTCTCGTCGCGGATGAGCCGACAGGTAGCCTGGATTCGGTCACTGCTGATCATGTTTTTGAAGTCTTTGAACATCTGGTCAGCGATCAGGGAAAGACGATTATTATGGTGACACATGACCACTCCCTTGCGCCGCGCTTCACCCGTACACTGAGCATAGCTGATGGGGAACTGGAATCAATAGAGCCGTCAAGCCACGTGTTTTTTGGAGAGGGAAAAAATGAACGTATCTCGCTCTAAGCCGAAGGCTGGTCCCAATACCCATGAGATGTCCACGCCTGAGGCCATCATCGATATGCATGGCATCGTCAAGACGTTCAAGAATGAGGCAGGTGAAGTGACTGTCCTCAAGGGCATTGACCTGACTATTAATCGCGGCGAGTTCGTCTCCATTGTTGGGAAATCGGGCAGCGGGAAATCCACATTGTTGAATATGATCACCGGCATTGACCATCCCACACAGGGACGCATGGTCATCCGTGGCACGGATATTTACACGGGCGTGACGGAGAGCCAACGCTCGCGGTGGCGCGGAAGAAATCTGGGAATTGTCTTTCAGTTTTTTCAATTACTGCCGATGCTCACATTGCTTGAAAATGTAATGCTCTCCATGGATTTCGCCGAAATGTACGATTTCGAAGAGCGCCCCGCACGTGCAATGGAAATGCTCAAACTGGTGGGATTAGAGAAATTTGCAAATAAATTGCCTCTCCTGGTGTCTACAGGCCAACAGCAACTCGCGGCAATTGCGCGCGCCCTGGCTTGCGATCCACCCTTATTGGTAGCAGATGAGCCAACCGGAAATCTTGATTCGAAATCAGCAGGTACGATTATTGACCTGTTTGACGAATTGTCACATAGTGACAAGACCGTCGTGATGGTGACACATGATCCTTCGTTAACATCACGTACCACGCGCAATCTCACGATTGCAGATGGATTGATTGTTGCGGATAGTCGGAAGGAAAATAATGGCTCGTCATTGCGAGCGGAGCGAAGCAATCTCCCATAGTAGGTGAGATTGCTTCGTCGGGAAAAGCGTCCTCCTCGCAATGACGGAATAAAAAACTTATGAAACCTCGTTGGCGAAAAGTAATTCACGATCTACTGGATAACAGGGCCCGCACACTGCTGGTTGTTCTTTCCATTGCGGTGGGCGTGTTCTCCATTGGGGTGATCGCGGGTGCCTATCAAATTATCTCGAATGATATGAGCGCGTCCTATTCTGCGAATAAACCTGCCAACGTTGAGTTGCGCATGTCGAACTTCGATGAGGATATGTTGACAATGATCTATAACCAACGCGGTGTAGAGGCTGCCGAGGGGCGGCGAGTGTTCAACATGCGTGTGCGTGTCCCTGGCACCGAGAAATGGACCACCCTGGACATGACCGCAGTCGATGATTTCGAGAAGAACGCCATCGACCTCCTAACCCCTATTGAAGGGCAGATCATGCCAAAGAAGCGCCAAGTTCTACTGGAAGAGGACGCGCTGCAACACATCGACACCGGCGTGGGTGGGATGCTTGAGTTTCAACTTCCGGACGGTTCTACGAAGACCCTGCCCGTTGTTGGCATTGTTCAGGATACCGCGGCGGGTGCGGGTGATTTTCTGGCTTCTCCATCTGGCTATATCACTATGGATACGTTGGAATATCTTGGACAGCCCAGACTTTTCAACCGTGCCCTGGTGATGGTCTCAGAGGCTGGCGATGACATTTTCCATATCCGCGACATGGGCGCGAAATTGAAAGATAAACTGGAAAAGAATGGAAGTACCGTCATTCGTTTACGGTTTTCAAAAACTCATGAACATCCGTTAGCAAATACCGTCAACGCGATTTTGGGGATCCTGATGGCATTGGGAATCTTGATTGTATTCCTGTCCAGTTCATTGATTGCGAACACGCTCAATGCGTTGCTTAATCAGCATCTACGCTACATCGGCGTGATCAAACTGGTAGGTGGGCAACGACGACAAGTCTTCTCCATGTATCTTACGCTCATTATGGCATTTGGAATTTTGGCGCTGATGATCGCCATTCCGCTGGGTGGACAAGGCGCGTATGGGCTGGCCCTATTTATCTCAGGCGAGATGAACTTCAGCCTGCTGGGGTATCGTATCGTACCCATGGCATTGATGGTGCAGATTCTTGTCGGACTGCTCGTCCCAATCATTGCCGGCCTTGTCCCTGTTCTTAATGGGTCACGTGTTACGGTCCTTCGCGCCCTGAGTGGTGGTTTGGACGAGGAACACAAAAGGTCAAAGGGCGGAGAAGAACGGCTACCGTGGTTCGATTGGATCCAAGTCAAAGCGACACGAGTCCTTGCGAAGCGTGGTATCCACATCCCGCGTCCTTTTGTGATTTCCTTAAGAAATACGTTCCGACGAAAGAGCCGCCTGGCATTGACCTTGTTCACCCTCACTATGGGCGGTGCGATCTTTATCGCGGTGTTCAACGTGCGTGTCACGCTGCATGACTACATCGGTCAGATCGGGAAATATTTCGTTGCCGATATCTCGGTCGATTTTGACAAGCCTTATCGTCTGATCGAGATTGAACAAAAGTTAAGGGACGTAGATGGCATTCAACATGTGGAGGGCTGGCAGTTCGTCAGCGGTGAATTGCTGGATGAGAATAGTCAGGTGCTTGAGAATATCAATATATTCGGTCCGCCTGCGGATAGTCAGTTGATTGATCCTATTCTTGTCGCGGGGCGCTGGATCCATGAAGAGGATGTGCGTAAGCTGACGGTCAGTGAAAGCGCTCTCAAATATTTTCCAAATCTAAAACCAGGTGACCAGATCAATCTAAAAATTGATGGGCGCGAGGAGATTTGGGAAGTCGTTGGGATTTTTAAATTCGTAGACCGCGAAGGCGTGCTGGCTTACGCCCCCTACGAGTATGTTTCGAAAGTGAACCATCTTGTCAATCGCGCCTTTTCATTCAGGCTGGTCACAGACAAACACGACCGTCCTTATCAGGACGCGAAAGCCGAAGAGTTGGATAAATACTTCCGTGACTTGGGATTCAAGGTACGGATGTCACAAGCAGGGCGTGCCTCGCTAGACACCGCGGTGGAAAGCTTGGATACATTGGTGGTATTCCTGCTGATCATGGCAGTCCTGACCGCCATTGTCGGTTCGATGGGTTTGACCGGGACAATGGGCATGAACGTGCTGGAGCGTACCCGTGAAATTGGGATCATGCGCGCCATTGGGGCAGATGACCGCGCCGTTATGCGAATGGTCATCGCCGAAGGCGTTTTTATCGGCATGATTTCCTTTGGGCTGGCAGTCCTGCTATCCATCCCATTTA
>DASWEH010000068.1:0-12803 GCA_036394895.1 Anaerolineales bacterium | reverse complement strand
CGGGCGTACAATATCCACACTGGATCGCGCCTGACTCAACAAATGCCTGCTGCAGAGGATGCAACCCTTCGGTCTTTCGCCAGCCTTGCTCGGGATGTTCGCCTAATCCTTCAATCGTGACGATGTTGTGTCCTTCGGCTTGCGCGGCAAGTATGGATCCGCCGTTGACAGGTTTGCCATCCAGCAATATCGTATCCGCCCCTGAAAGTCCCTGCTCATCGCCGAATTTGATTCCGTAGAAGCCAAGCCCCCGCAGTGCCGTGAGCAAGGTTGTAGATGGAGTTGTATCAATTGTGTGTTCAACGCCATTGATCTTGAGTGTGAGGTTCATAGCCATTCCTTATCCTACAAAATCTTTGTTATTTCCAAATCCATATGCGCGGACTCAAGTGAGTTTTGCGAACCCAACACTGTAACTGCGTTCGATTGCGCAACTTTCTCAAGTACTTCACCGAACGCAATAAAGTCCTCGCCGTTTGTAGAAAGCACTTCGTCGCGGGTCTTTTGTCTCAATTCGTCGGTGCGATGAGTGAGATAGCGCAGCATGGAGGTATAACCCTTTGCATCGGGAAGTTGGTATGCGTCGAGGTCGCCGATGGTGGCGATGATGGCTTTGGTCAATTCATTCTGACTCAGGCGTGATGGATCGAGTCCTTTGAGGAATGCCGCGGCTTTATCGTAATTGTCAATCGTTGCGGCGACATTTGGATCTCTATAGGACAGATACGTGAAGACTCCAGAAGCGTTATCAAAGACAGAGAATGCGCCGTAGGCACCGCCTTGAACACGGATCTTGTCGTGCAAGTACGTCAGACGCAGATAATTAACAATAACTTCCACAGAGCCATCATACTCGTAACCGAGGTTGTACAGGTTGGCGCCTTTGCCCACATAGTTGACCTGCGCTGGGACAGCCAATCCTTCCTTCCTGTGCGCGGGCTGAACGCCATAAGATGAAAGCTTTGCTTCCTTAGACGGTAATGCTGACAAAAATGATTCTAACTGTGGCTTGAATGTATTCCAATTCGCGGAGTCAAGCGTCACATTGCACAACAAAGCATTACGACTGATCATTGCCTCGCGCATGGCTTCGAGTTTCTTCAGCACAGATTTCCATCTTCGGTCAATGTTTTCCGCCAACTCACGCAGCGCAAACAAATAACCGATACCGCTCATCTGATCTTTTGCCCAGCCCGATTCACTGAACTGCGCTCGCAATCTTTGATTGACGAAGCCATGTCCACTGGGAACGAGGGCAGACTCGAGTCCGGCTTTTTCCTCCAGGACGATCTGTTTGAGCCTTTCTTTATTGTCGAAATTTGCGCTGAGCAGGATATCCTTGAGGATGTTCAGCAATTCAGCGGATTGCTGAACATTGGCTTTGCCGCGCAGCAGGAGTTTTGTTACGCTTTCTCTCGACCCGAATGTTGTTGCTGTGACCCCGGAGCTATAGATTCCGCCTGTACTTTTCCCGATCCGTTGCGAGAGTTTGACATAATCCTCTTTATCGGTCCCTGTTTCGAGCAAGGCACGCGCAAAAACCTCAGTGAGAGGCAGTAGTTCCTTTGGCAGCGCATGCAGGTCAAAGCCGAGGTCGAGGTAGACGATCCCGTTTGTGAACAGATCATGATACAGAACTTTTGTATCCTCGAGTTCAAGGATCTTGATCGGAATGGACTTGCTCTTCTTCTCGAGGTCTTCGAGCTTGAGAACAGGGACTGCCTCAAGTGCTTCTGGAGGATCAGGAGTCTCCTGTCTGTGTTTTAGTTTTTGGTTGTTCTTCACCAAGTCTGCGATTTGACTTTCACTCAGTGAGCCGCGAATCTTTGCCAGTCGGACCTTTTCTTCCTCTGCCAAACGGCGACCCAGTTCAGGGTCGGGTTTGATGCGAAGAGTCGTACGATGGACGTTATCTAATAAATGAGTCTGGATCAGCTTTTCAAAGTAACGCGAGTCACCCGCCAATTTGCTTTTGATCTCATAAAGCGGAGACTCGAACGCCAGCAACTTGAACGGGTCTTCATCATAGATCCAGGTCGTGAGCACACGCTGCATCAGCGCAATGCCAACAGGATACGACCCCGTATTGTTCTCACGCAGGCGGAACTCAACTGTATTCATGGAGGCGGCGATCATATCGGGCTCGATGCCCTCTCGGACAAGTGACTCAAGCGTATCGAAAATGAGCTTTTCGATTTTCTTCGCATGGCGTTTCCGTGTGCCCTTCAGACCCGTTGAAAAGAGGATGTGACGCATTTGCGTTTCCATACCGCTGCCTGCCAGGTCTTCACCCAGACCTGAATCAAGCAACGCCTTTCGGAGTGGGGAGGCAGGGGTACCGATCAAAATATGACCCAGAATACGTAGGCTGAAATTTAGTACGGCATCCGCTGTGTCGGGCAGTTTCCAGTTGACCACCAGGTAATTTTTCTTTTCAATATCCTTGCTATCGCCGGCGTCGTAGGCATATTCCACTCTCTTGGGTCGTTTGAACGGCTTGGCGAGTGGAACAACCGATTTCACTTTTTTCTTCTTGTAGGGCTTGAGATAGCCTTCCATCAATTTGAGACGCTTTTCAGGATCATCATTTCCATAGAAGTAGATAAATGAGTTAGACGGATGGTAATACGTTGCCCAGAAGTTCCTAAAGTTTTCATAAGTAAGATCAGGGATATGACTTGGGTCGCCGCCCGAATCCACTCCATAGATGTGCTTTGGAAAGAGCGATTGCCTCGCATATCTTGCGACCAGGTTGTCAGGAGAAGAGTACACACCTTTCATCTCATTGAACACCACGCCTTTGTAGGTAAGAGGCTCAGATGGATCGTTGATCTCGTAGTGCCAGCCCTCCTGCATCAATGTCTGTTCGCTGATCAGAGGGTGCAGGACTGCATCTACATAGACTTCGATCAAATTGTAGAAATCCTGCACGTTCTGGCTCGCCACGGGATAACAGGTTTTGTCGGGGAAGGTGAAGGCGTTGATAAAAGTCGCCAGAGAACTCTTGCGCAATTCTACAAATGGTTCCTTGACTGGATACTTCTCTGAACCATTCAAGACGCTGTGTTCAAGAATATGCGGTGCACCAGTTGAATCCTTGGGCGTAGTGCGGAAGTTGATGCTGAACACTTTGTTTTCATCATCGTTGATGATCGAAAGGAATCTTGCTCCCATGCGCTTATGAAGATATAACTTTGCAACTGAATTTAGCTCGGGAATATTTTGTTCTCTAACAAGAGTAAATGCTCTGGACATGTTTCTCCTAAAAATAACGTTTCAACGTTCGAACTTTGAAACGTTTGAACGTAGTTTTTCTCTCAACTCATTGATCACTATTTTGTTTCCACTTTCATCTTGATAAAACCAGAGATCCCATCCATTGGTGGGCGCATTGCCCATCAGCGATTTTGCGACGCCGTGAATAGACCCGGTAACCTCGCCGCATTTGATATGTCCATTGGATAGGATTTTCGCCTTTGTGCCGTTCTTCGCAAAATAGAGGATCTGCCCCGGTTGGAGCAATCCGTTTTCGAGCAGCGCTCCAAACGGGATCCGGACCTGCTTCCGTTTTTCAACGTTGAGCGCCTCTTCATCCACTCTTTGCACGGCGTTAATTCGTTTTTGTGCGGCTTTGACATATTTTTTGTCCCGTTCGATGCCAATCCAGTTGCGCCCTAGTTTCTTTGCGACCGCGCCGGTCGTGCCACTTCCAAAAAATGGATCGAGCACCACATCCCCGACGTTCGATGACGCCATAATGACTCGATATAACAACGCTTCGGGTTTCTGCGCGGAATGGACTTTGGACCCGTTTAAACGAATGCGTTCCTTGCCGGTTGCCAAATTGAGGTTCCAATCGGAGCGCATCTGCAAATCATCGTTCAAGGCTTTCATGGATTTGTGATTGAACGTGTATTTCGCGCCCTTTTTCTTCTGTGCCCAAATAATGGTCTCATGTGCATTCGTAAAGCGTACCCCTCTGAAGTTGGGCATTGGATTGTTTTTGATCCACACGACATTGTTCAAAATCCAGAAGCCCAAATCCTGCATGATCGCGCCAACCCGATATATGTTGTGATAGGTTCCAATCACCCAGATCGTGCCTGTCTCTTTCAAAACATATTGACTTGCGGATAGCCATTCCCTTGTGAACGCATCATATTCGACAAACCCTTCAAACTTATCCCAGCCATCATTCACTGCATCCACTTTTGTCATGTTAGGACGATATAGATCCTTCCGCAGTTGTAGATTGTAAGGCGGATCGGCAAAAATTAAATCCACCGAATTCTCAGGCAGAGACTTAAGGATCTCGATACAATCACCCTGTAGGATTTGGTTTAAAGAGAGTTTGGTCACTTCACGAATTATACCTTCCTCGGACTCAGCGACTAGAGCGTTTGAAGAATGGTGAATTGAGTTATAACTAGCTACAATTCACTTTCAAATCATGTTTTTATCCCAAAGGACTCTGCTTATATGGCGTTGATCAGTTTACAGGATGTGTCCATCGGATTCGGTGGACCACGCCTGTTGGAAGAAATAAACTTCCAAATCGAAAGTGGGGAATGGATTGGCCTGCTTGGGCGGAACGGGGTGGGGAAGTCTACATTGCTGAAATTGATCAGTGGGGAAATCTTGCTGCACAGCGGAAACATTGCACGCCAGCAGAATCTCCGCGTAGCATATCTTCCCCAGGAGGTGCCTCAAGGCTTGAGTGGACGTGTACGAGAAATCGTCGAAAGCGGATTAGAAGCGGTGATACCTGGCACTTTGGACGAGGAACATGAATGGCAGCGCCAACATCAAGTGGAAAAAATCCTTTCGCGCATGGAGTTGGATCCTGAGGAAAGATTTGAGGTGCTTTCAGCAGGCTTGAAGCGACGCGTTTATCTGGCACGCGGATTGGCTCGCAACCCCGACCTGCTATTATTGGATGAGCCCACCAACCATCTGGATATCAATTCTATTGACTGGCTGGAGAATTTTCTCAAACGCTGGGGCGGCACGTTGTTGTTTGTGACGCACGACCGCGTCTTTCTGCAACGACTTGCCACTCGCATTGTGGAGCTGGATCGCGGCAAACTGTTCGATTGGAATTGCGATTACCCAACCTTTGTGAAACGTAAGGAGGAAATGCTGTCTGCCGAACAGGAACAAAATGCGGTCTTTGATAAAAAACTCGCGCAAGAAGAACAGTGGATCCGCAAAGGTATTGAAGCGCGCCGCACACGTAATGAGGGACGGGTCCGTGCTTTGAAACGTCTGCGTGAGATGCGCAGGGAGCGCCGCGAACGGTCTGGCAAGGTACGGATGCAGATTTCGACGGAGAATCGTTCTGGCAGGCTGGTGATCGAAGCAGAGAATGTCAGCTATGCATTCGGTGACAAAACTATTGTCCAAAATTTTTCCACCACGATCCAACGCGGAGATAAAGTCGGCATTGTTGGTCCCAATGGCTCTGGCAAGACCACATTGCTACGAATTTTGATGGGTGAGCTTCCGCCTTTACTCGGCGAAGTCCGTCACGGCACGAATGTGGAGATGGCCTATTTCGATCAACTGCGCGCGCAGTTGGATGAAAGCAAATCCGTTTTGGATAATGTTGGGCAGGGACGCGATACGATCACGATCAATGGCAGGACGTGCAACCTGATGGGCTACCTTGAGGATTTTCTTTTCACCCGAGACCGCGCCCGTGCTCCGATCAGCACGCTTTCAGGGGGCGAGCGCAATCGCCTGCTGCTGGCGCGCCTCTTCACGCAGCCTGCCAATTTGTTGATCTTGGATGAACCAACCAACGATCTTGACATTGATACGCTTGAAGTACTCGAAGATCTTCTGCTCGAATACGACGGCACCTTATTGCTCGTGAGTCACGATAGAGCTTTCCTGAATAACATTGTCACCAGCACCTTGATTTTAGATGGCACTGGGAATGTGAGCGAATACATAGGCGGATACGATGACTGGCACAAGCAGATCGAACAAAACCCCGCTCCGCAGACCAAGCCAAAACCTGATTCCACGCTTCCGGTAGAATCAAAAGCTGACTCAAGACCCGCGACGCGCAAGTTGAGTTACAACGAGAAACGCGAATTGGAAGAACTGCCAAAGCGGATCGAAATGCTTGAAGCGGAACAACATCAGCTCACCCTCAAGCTGGAAGACCCGTCTTTTTATCAGCAGGAGGGTGCGAAGATCACACAAGCTGTCAATCGTTTACAGGAGTTGCACGAAGAGATATCCCGCCTGTATCATCGCTGGGTGGAATTAGAGTCGTAAAAGTATGAATATCCATTGACATCGGTCCAATGTAGACGGGAACAATCCAGAACTCAATTCCATTGTATAAACGTGCTCATGTTTGTTATTCTCCCCGTCGGACGTATTCTGTGACAACTGCAAATTATCATCTGCCTCATCGCTTCAAGAGAATAGTTTTGCTGCTTTGTTTTATATCGCTCCTGCCGCTCGTGAACGGCTGTGGGACCTTGAATAGAATCGATCCGCCAACAAGTATGCAAACGGTGACAGCCTCTATGCTTCCAACCTCAACCATCACGCCAACGCTAACACCTGCACCTACGCCAACGGCGACCCAGCCCCATGTGATCTGCGGTGAAACACCAGCCATGTTCATTTTGTTGATCGGTAGTGATGGACGCGGCAGTGGCTATTCCGTCGGTCTTGCGGATTCGATCCGCGTGGTGCGAGTAGATTTTGGCGAACCCAATATTCAAGTTTTGGCTTTCCAGCGTGATTTGTACGTGGAGATTCCGGGTATTGAAGATCACAACAACATTACGCATGGAAAACTCAGCCAGGCTTATCTTTATGGAAATCCAGGCTACGCCTATTACGATGGTGAAGGGCAGGGATCTGGCTTAATGGCATTGACCCTGAAGCACAACTTTGGCGTTCAGGTGGATCATTACGTTGCTGTGAATCTACAAACTTTCGTAAAGGTTGTAGACGAGCTTGGCGGCATCGATATCAATCTGCCTTACACAATCGATGGACGCGTCAAAAGGTCAAGGGATCCCAATCGTTATTTTGCAGCAGGGAAACAGCATTTGAATGGATACCGCACGATGCTTTTGGCGCGTCTGCGTCCACAGGGAGATTTTCGACGCGCGGATGTGCAGAATCTTCTTCTGCAAGCGTTTGCAGAAAAACTGCTAGGTCGATCCATTCTAGAATTCCCTGAATTGATTGAAAAATTTGGCGATGCGGTGCAAACGGACCTTGGTCCTGTGGAAATTGGTCAGTTGCTTTGCCTGAGGGCACGGCTTAGTAAACAGGGAATTGAGTATCTCAGTTTTCCCGAAGATCTGTTCAAAAGCGACCGTGTGCATGACCCGGTGCTGGGCAACACTTCTATCCAGGCTGCGGATTTTGAAGTATTAAAAATATATGTTCGGAGATTCAATGAGGGGAGATGGCACCTGCCTTTGGAGCATATGAGAGATGAAGTGACTCCCTAATCGCTTTGGGAGGGTTTACTTCTTGTATGGAAGAATTTCCATCTTGACCACATCTTGAAGTGGTTCGTATTCAGGATCTTTGTGAAGCAAAATAGCATTGTGCTGGTTTGCAGTCGCGGTAATTACAGAGTCCGCGAGGGAAAGGCTATGGGTTGACTTGATGCGGGCGGCATTGAGCAGGAGGGATTCATCTGCATCCCAAATGATCTTGGCATTAAGCTTTCTCAGCAGGGCATAACGCGTCAATGCCTCCTCTTCGCCGAGTTCCCGTTGTGCGATATAAACTGTCTCCAGGATTGAAAACCAGTGGATGATGATGGAATTTTTGAGAAGAACCTCTCTTACCCGCTCTGCTCCTTCTTCCTTCTCAATGAAAGTCATAAGCGCGGAGGTGTCTAATACAAATGAATCATCTGCCACGCTCTTTTTTCCTGTATTTTGCCCGATCTTCAAGTAATTTCCGCGTTAAGCCTTGTCCTTTGCCACGACCATATAAGGCGGCAATTGGATCAGAAGGAACAGGAATTACGCGGATCGTTTGACCATCATCTATCCAGATCAATTGATCGCCGTCCTTGATATTGTATTTTGCACGAATCGCGGCCGGAACAACTGTTTGTCCGCGCCGAGACACAATTGTTTCCATCGTTACACCACATCCATGAGGTAAGACATCATTGTATTGTAGAAGACAAAATACAAAAATGCAAGCCACCTATATTTTGCTTACCCTAGAGATTTAGAAGTTTTCCAAACATCTCTTCGCCAGTGTCGCGGCAACATCCATACGATATCCCGCGCTACCATATTCATCGGTTGCTTCATGAAAAGCGTTACGCGCCGCAGTTTCGACTCCCTCCGCTTCAGTGCCATCCATAGCGAGCATTGGACTCTTACCATATCCTCCCACTACAAGCCGTGTACGACCCGAATTCCATTGGGCGACGGCAGCGCAGACGATGGGTTTATCCGCTGGAGTGCGGGAGACGTAGTCAAAGGCGAGTTTTACGTTGAGGGGAATATTAATTGAAGTGATTAGTTTTCCACGAATTTGATCCAAACGCAGAGGCAAAAATTCACCTAAGCCCAAAGTAGCAACTTCCTGCTTGGGCGGGCGGGATCCCATCTCCATTTCCATCAACTCAAATTTGGTTATACTTTTGATCTCCAGTTTTGCATCAAGGGCAAGCAGGACAGTCGTAAACGTGGATCGTCCATCACAAGCGACGAGAGTCCCGGCAACAGTGGCAGAATTTCTGATGTTCAACGGGGCTTCGAGTTTCAACGCGGATTTCCACGTATCTGGACAATGCTCGGATTCAAGTAATTGCTGCAAGGTAACGGTCGCGCCGATTTCGAGTGCATTGCCTTGCTTTTTAATGATATCCAAGTTGAGAGACTGCAAATCCACCGCTTCAACGGAATCAGCTTTCGAGTGGGAGAGGAGTGTACCGCCTCCCAACGGCGTCCGATTGGGCTGCGATAGGAGCGCCAGAGCTTCGTCCAGAGTTGTGGGTCGGTGATAGGCTGTGATCATGATTTGTCTCCAAGGAAATTGTCTTTATTATACAGTCAAAAATTTACCGCCATCATACGATGGCGGTAACTGTTCGCAATTACCCTGGTGATAAACCTGGCGCCAGCTCCGGTGAAAGGAACTCCTGCTTGAGAGCCTGGATAAGGATGTCAAATTCACTGCCATCCTCATAGTGCCTGTGGAAATGCCAGACCGGTTGAATATAGGGTGAACGCTGGCTGTAATTTGGATCGTTGACCTGATAGTAGGGGTTGCTGACATAGTACACCAGCTCCACTTGATAAAAGCAAGACAGGTCGTCCCTACGTTACGCGTTATTCAGCATAAACCTTCCACCCTAGTTCGTTCAAGCGTGATTTATCAAATTGCTCATCGGGAACATTGATTAACAATGTATCTCCCTCTGCTAGCAATTCATTTGTCTCGGCATCATAAATCCCCGCCCAGGCTTCGGCGGATTTGGCTCTTGATTTTCCTGCCTTGCCGATGATTTTAAGTTCTTTGCCAACCGGTACATTCTTACGATATTTCACTTCCAGTTTGGCAGTGAACATAAAGCGCGGAGCGAGGGGGTCGCTGCCCATGTGAGCTCGGCCGGAAATTTCATCGATGATCGCAGCGACGATGCCGCCGTGCAGAACACCAGGATAGCCTTGAAAATGCTCCGGCGCGATATATGTTGATTCCACTTCGCCGGGCGCGGTTTCATAAATGTGGAGGTGCAGGCCGACGGGGTTTTCCATCCCACAGATGAAACAATTTCGTGAATTGGGCTGACGCTTTCGCGTGCTTCTTTCAGTTTGCATAGAAGAAAAAATCCTTTCAATTTTGCCGCGAATTTTCGCGAAGGCACGCGAATTTTTAATCCAGTTCGTGAAAATTCGCGGAATTCGTGGCTAAAAATTTGTTTTATTTATAGCACTTCGTCTGTGGGACAGGATAACGTCGTCCCTGCGCTCAGCGCGATGTAAATTATTAACGATGGGCCTTCACGCCAACTTGTTGGCACATTTCGAGTACAGGACAGGTGGAACAGTGGGGCAGATTGCCTGTACAAATATGTTTTCCGAACGGTACCAGCAATCGGTTGATCTCGATCCAATAACGGCGCGGGAGTTTGGCTTCCAGTGCCACTAGAGTCTTCTCAGGTGTGGAAGCTTGCACATAGCCCCAGCGATTGGTCACGCGATGGACGTGAATGTCCACGCTGATAAAGGGTTCTCCACAGGCAATGCCCAAAACAAGATGGGCGCATTTCGGACCCACTCCCCCAAACGACATCATTATCTCAGCATCACAGGGAAGCTCACCATCGAATTCGTCAATCACGCGTCGGGCAATGGCAAGGATCTGACTGGCTTTACGTTCATGAAATGTACTTGGATTGATCAACTTATCCAATTCTTCGTATGTCATTCCACTGATTTCTTCTGGTGTGCGAGCGCGCTCAAAGAGCTTGCGAGAAACAGGCAAGGTTACTTCATCATAGGTACGGATCGAAATGATACATGCGACGAGTT
Source organism: Anaerolineales bacterium (assembly GCA_036394895.1). Taxonomy (GTDB): domain Bacteria; phylum Chloroflexota; class Anaerolineae; order Anaerolineales; family Villigracilaceae; genus Defluviilinea. The sequence continues at coordinate 2,259 of DASWEH010000068.1, read as the reverse complement.
GTTCGAATGTGGAGGTGAAGCCATCCTCAGCTAATTCGAACAACGCAGCCTTCGGCCAGGGTTTGACAGCAGCTCTAATGCGACGCACTGCTAAACCAATATCAAATGGTTTCTTTTCCATAAGATTCGCCTCCATTCTTACCGCTTGTCTCACGCATAACATGCGTAAGTTAACTTTGTACATAAATTGGTAGGTTGAAATTCAAATAGAAAGTTAAGTAAATTATGCGGCACTCTCTAAACGTAGAACAAACTTGATGTAATATCTTCTCGTTTGATTATGTCATCGAATGGAGAAAGACAAGCCCATTATACCCACTGACTTGTGCTTGTTTGTTGAGGCAGGAAAAGAGAAATTGTGTTAAGGTGTGGAAGCTGGGATGATAGCCATATCTGCCATGTAATAGGCGTGCTCGTAAGCTGTCAACGCGCCACCCTCGCCAGGGATGGGTTCAATTTTTTCGTTCCCATCTACATCTACTCCAACCCGTATTTGGTTTGCCATTGCCACTGCCTGACGGATAGAGCCCTCTCTGTCAGCGCTGGAGGGATTCTGGATAATATCAATTAGTTGGGTGCGTAATTCTGCGGTCCAGTTGCTCACATTATCTGCGCTGGCTTTTACGTGATCGCCGTGAACAAGCATATTTGCGGTTGCATCTGGAGACGTGATTGCCAGGTTGGCATGCGTAAACGTCCCTTGAATGTATCCTAAATTATCCACGTTCTGGAGCATTCCATAACCATCGCCTGGATCGCTAATCGTTCCATCACCGTTCCAATCTTTGTGATCTTCACTTTGACTGCCAACGATCACGTTCAACATGTTCTCGGTTTGCAGAAGTACATCCGTTTCATTGCCAGCTAGAAAAGAATCCAGCATTTGCTTTGCGGATTGAGTCAGCAGGTTGGTGTCAGCATCGAGTCCGCGGATGAAACCGATCTGATTGGGTGTGGCATTAAAGGAATACAGCAAATGTCGTACATGGGTAAGTCCGCCTTCTGGCAGTTTCGCAGAAAAAGCAATATTGTTGGATGTATTTGGGTTGGTATCTGGGTCTGGCTCAATCGTAATTTCCAGCGCACTATATATCCCGAGCAGATTTCTGCCTTCGCTATCTACAGACGTGAGGGAGCCCTTATTATTCTGATCGAAAACGATGTGGCCTATACTGATCCGTCCCTCGCCATCATCTGCGATCAACCAGGCTTCGTATTGGCTTCCTGTGGGAGGGGGAGGCATCGTTGACGTGGAAATTGTCACAGCATCGGCGGGCGCGGTCCCATCCTGAAAACGCAGCAAGCCAACAGGGGCTTTCGTATCGATGGGAGAAATTGCGTTTGACTCCGTGGTTGCCTGCTCAGTATTATTTGTAGCTTGGGTCGGCTGTTTGGACGCTGTAAGGCGTGGAATCGCAAACAATGCCAGCGCCACCAGAAGAAGTGGGATCAAAGCAAAAGGTATCGTGCTGATCCATGCGGGAGCCGATGATTGATCCCTATTTTGGGAAACGGTCCCAGACCGAGATAGACGTGATGGGGGAATAGACATCCGCAGTGTGCTTGCTTCCGCGAGCATACCAATGGCGTCCATATAATCAGCGGCAAGCGCGCGAGCCGTCTGGTAGCGATCTTCCGGTTTCTTGGCCAGCGCGCGGTCGATCACTTTTTGCACGACCGGTTGAATTCCAGCAATGGCAGGCGGTGGTTCATTGATGTGCTTGAAAATCAACGTCCATGACGTATCACCCTCAAAGGGAATACGGCCCGCGATCATTTCATATAAAACAACGCCAAGGGAGTAGATGTCGCTACGATGGTCAACTTTCAGGCCCTGCGCCTGTTCGGGCGACATGTAAGCGGGTGTCCCACTGACAGACCCGGAAGCCGTTTGTGTGACTGCTTGTGCAATGCGCACCAAGCCGAAGTCTGTCAACACTGCTTCTGTTCGTTCCGTGATCGGTTCTTCGGTCGAAATATTGTCGGCTTTATTGTGCAGGATGATGTTGCCCGGTTTAATATCCCGATGGATAACGCCCCGTTCATGAGCGTAATCCAGTGCGGTGGCAATTGTGATGAGAAGACGTGCGATCTGGACAGGCTGCAATCTTTGGTTGTGACTGTGCAGTTCGCGCAGATAGGTTGCAAGGGATGGACCCATTAAATATTCCATCACAATGTAGGGATGTCCATCTGCTGTGTCGTAATCAAAAATTTGTACGATGTTGGGATGGCGTAACCCTGCTACAGTCTTTGCCT
>DASWEH010000067.1:0-5276 GCA_036394895.1 Anaerolineales bacterium | reverse complement strand
GAATCCCGCATAAAGGAGTGGTTCCAATCCATGAAACGGGATCAAATCAAAATTCCCACAGGAGTCGGATTCGTCATCCTGCTTCTGGCTTTGTTACTTGTCTGGCGCGCCGCGCTTGCCATTCCGGATCGTCTCCTGCATATCACCTTTCTGGATGTTGGCTCTGCAGAAGCGGTGCTGATCGAAACGCCATCGGGCAAACACGTGCTGATCAACGGTGGACCGAGCGTCACGACTCTTTCGGATGAATTGGGAAGGCGCCTACCTGCCTTCAATCGCAAACTAGACTGGCTTGTCGTTGCGGGGACAGAGGAAGATGATGTCGCCGCGTTGCCGCGCGTCATCGAGCGTTACCCGCCTGAGGCGGTGCTATGGAGCGGAAATACGCAGGGTTCATTCTCATCACGCGTATTAAATGAATATTTATCGCTACAGGATATTCAAGTGATCAACGCGGAACCAGAACAGGTTCTGGATTTGGGCGAAGGCGCAACCATCAAAGTCATTACCGTGGGACCGCGTGGCGCCATATTACTCGTGGAATGGAAAAACTTTCGCACGTTGCTGCCCATCGGCATGAGCTTTGAAGCCCTGGACGAATTACGCAACGGCGCAAAGATTGGTCCTGTCAGCGTGCTCTCGCTTGCAGATGCCGGGTATGCTGCCTCGAACCCACCGGAATGGATTGCCAATTTGAATCCAGATATCATTGAATTAAGTGTGGATCCCGCAGATCAAAATGGCATGCCAGATAGCGCCGTGTTGGAATCTGTCAAGGATTATGAATTATTGCGCACTGACCAAAACGGCTGGATCGAGATTACAACCAACGGTGAGCAGATGTGGGTGAACGTGGAGAGGAAATCAAGCCAGTCTTCCTGAATTCCAGTGTTATATTTAAGTGGGTCCATTCCACTTGCTTTTCCCTCCTAAAAAACGTATAGTAAAAGTGCTTAAGGAGTTATGAACTATGAGCGAACTCAATATCACTGCCTCACAAATTCAAGGCGAAGTGTCAGTGACGATTTTGCAATTAAGTGGTCACCTGCACGGAAATACCGAACAGCAACTGGTTGACCGCGCCCGTCAGGCGTTCGAAGATGGATCTACCCACATCCTGCTTGATCTATCAGGAGTGGAAGTCCTCACCAGCGCGGGGCTGCGTGCCATTCACAATATTTTCAATTTGCTCACACCCCAAAGCGACGTGGAGGTCATACGCCAGCATGGTGAAGAACCTTATAAGTCGCCTTACTTCAAACTGGTTTGCCCAAACCCGGATGTTTACTATATCTTGAATATTGCCGGCTTCCTGCAAAATATCCTGATTTACAATAATATGGAGGAGGCGGTAAATTCATTTTCCGGTTAGCCTATTCAACGCCCGCACAAACGTCTCCACCATTTTCTCGATATTGATCTCTTCCTCCACGATTCGATACGACTCTTCGCCCATCCTTCTCAGACGCGCTACATCGGATAGCGCGTCTTTCATTGTGGAGAGAAGCGCCTCGAAATCGCCCGGAGGGGGCGGGATCTGCCACCCGTTTTCCCTTCGGACAAGGTCATCTTGCGTGCCATCACCCTGCGCGACAATCACGGGAAGTCCATAACTCATCGCTTCCTGGACGGCGAGCCCGCCTGTTCCCGGTAGGACGAAGAGGTCTGCTTCCGTAAAATAGGGCTTTAGTTCCGCCCCATGCTTAGCTCCGATAAACTCTGTGTTTGGATACATTTCCTTTGCGAGCGATTCGAGAGACTCACGTTCAGGTCCATCACCAACGATGACAAGCCGCGGCTTTGATTCGAGTTGAGCGCAAGCTTTTAATAAATGATCTATTCGTTTGCGAGCCTGTAAACGCCCAACGAAGAGAACATTCGGTCGAAGGTCGAAGGTCGAAGGTCGCGAGGGAAGTGGAAAAGATGGTGGTGCAGAGACTGAGTTATACGCCACAAAAATCTTCTGGCGTGGAAAACCGAGCGCCGCATACTCGTCCGCGCCGCGTTGACTGTAGGCAATCAATGCATCAAATTGACTGATAAACGAAAACCTTCGTCGCTTTCGAAACCCGTCCCCCCCTTTACTTCCCCCCCATTTTCTCTGAAAATGGGGGGGATCGAGGGGGGGCGAACCCAATCCCCAGCCGATGACGGGTCTGCCGCGTCTGTGTATCCACTTTACGGCAGACGGAGTCGCCAGATAACGTGGGTTTGCCTCCATAATCAACGCATCTGGATTCCAGTTTTGTAGCCACTCCATGAGTCCGAGTTGATAACAGAGGTAAAGATTACCGCTGAGCAAATGAATATTCTTCCCTAACTTGTAATTGGCAACTTGTAACTGGCTCGTAGTTGTGATGCCTTCACTCGGGCGCGGCAGACCTGTGAAGAGACTCATCCCGCCCTCACAGGCGGAGGCAAGTAGGTCAAAGAATGGTGCCCGGTAATTGGGGAGGACACGTTGTTGAAGCGCAAGCTTGCCATGAAAACGGTTCATTGGAGCGGTTCACACCTTGAAAGGATAACTGCATCCTTATCACGGTATTGCTCACACCATTGCTTGGATTCTTCAACTACCTCAACCAGCGCCGTTTGGGAGTGCAATGATAACATCAACAAATTGACCTTGTCCTTTTCAAGCAAATCATCCCATTGAGGTTTGGCGGAAGAAATCATTTGATAATTTTCCCAGTGCTCAGGGGGATAAGCATTGAAGCGGTTGTCTATCCACAGGAGTCGTGAAGGCAATGCGAAAGTGAGGTAACTGCCAAAGGTGTATTCCGCAAACAGAGGTCCAGGCAGATCGGGATGTTCTGCCAGCCATTTTGTGGCCGCGATCGGAGTCGTCGCTGGGTGATATGGAGGTGGGCTGTCTTTCCACCAGGATTCTCGAATGCCCGGTAACATCATCAAGGGCAATAAAAAGATCAGTCCTGACAGTGCATAGTTAAAAGCAGGGTTCGAATTTCCTATTACTGCCTCACGTTTGAAAGATTTTAATAACTCGCCGAGTAAAGCTCCACTTAATATCGCCATAATGAACATAAACCAGATGACATAACGCAAGCCTGAAAGCGCCAGCCAACCGAAGCTGAGGAACCAGACCCACTCGAGCAAAGACAAACGGCGCGGAGAGATGGCAACCAGCGGAATAAAGAGAAGCAACCAGGCAAAGAAGATATTCATCTGCCAACCTGCGTTGACAGGTGGACGCCACTCGGTCGCGAACAATTGGTCAGAGGGCGAGTTGAGCATATCTGAAACAAACTGCCAAACGAAAATGCCGCGTGGATTAATGAAGGTTGCAAGAAGAGACAAACCAGACCAAATAATGAGTTGTTTTCGATCACCTGCACCGAAGATCAGCGCCGATCCCATCAGCACAAAAGCTAATATGAATGAACCGTGCAAATTCGCCCACAACAAAGTGACGACGGGGAGTAACCATAGCAACTTTGCGCGTCCCTGATGCCAGCGCCAGAGCAGTAATAACGTAATCGCAAAAAGCGGATATGCAAACATCTGCGGGCGCATCGACCAGTTCATGCTGCTTGAGAAGCCCAAAAGAATTATAAGCAGTGTAGCAATTTTTGTCCCCGTGCCAGCCTCACGCATGAGAGTCCATATCAATGCGTAGGCAATTGCAATGCAAATCCCTCTTATGAGGAAAGTCAGCGTCGCTCCACCAACGGAATGTGCAAACCAGAAAATGACTGCCGAAAGCCAGGGTTGATAAAAGATCGGTCTGCCAGGATAGGTGTAGCTAAAGGTGTCAACTGTAGGAACTGCGCCAGTTTGTATAATGTCCTTTCCAACGCGCACGTAAAACCAGTAATCATGGGGCGTAATGGAAAGATAAAAAGCAATTGGCAGAATAAATAATAATGCCAAGCTTAGCCAGAGAAGATCGTAACTGCGCGAGGAAGAGGGATTCATCCGGGGATATGTGGAGCTTGCCAGGCGGGGGATTTATGCACATGGACAATTTTCCATGTACCATTTTGTTTGACTATCACACGGCTTTCGTTATGCGAGGCAACCTTTACACCTTCTGGTGAAGCAGTGCTGATGAGCAATGTATAACTTGCGATAGCTGTATCGCCGTAATTTTGGATGTGCAAATTGGAGAGATCAAATCTCGTGGGCGATTTGGCTTTGCCCTCCGCGCCAAACACAGTGCCACGTTCCGCGTTGGAGCTCATCATAAATTCATGGAACGGCAGTCCGTCAATACGATGAGGGGTGATCCACCATTCGTAGAGCGTCAAGTCTTCAGCGGTCGTTTCGTTATAGGTTTGTGTATCGTTATCCTGAATGGATTGCAAATGGACTTTCAAAAAGGCAATAATTTCATCGTTCGTCATAGTATCTCCTACTGCTGGCTCAGCAACACCTTCAAATATTCGTCCACCATATGTTCAACATCAAAAGCCGACTCCGCCCGTTCACGGGCCAGCTTCCTAAAACGATCTTGATCCTGTAAAACTTCTGTGGCGGCCTCAGCCAGGGCTGGAATATCAGGGGTTTGCAACTTCCATTGATCAGCGCCATAAGGAACCAATCTTCCCACATCCCCTTGCACGAGTTCAGACAGGGAACCAGTATCGAAACCAACAACAGGCAATCCGCAAGCCAGGGCTTCGATCACAGAATTCGGGCAAGGTGGATTCACCTCTGCAGAAAACAATAAATGGGAGGAGCGCATCAACCACGGGATGTGCTCGCGTGGAGTCATATCCATGAATTGGATGCGAAACGCACTCTGGTGTTTCAATCTGTTTTTTGCGCGTCGATCCACGCGCCCGACGATCATTAATTCGATTTTGAATTTCTTGGATAGTACCTCAGCCAAAGAGACAGCGTTGAACAGTCCATAATTTTGCCCACCTGCCAAACTTCCTTCTACCACCAGCAAACGCTGATGACCCGATGGGCGTTCATGCAAGCCCTGCGGTGTATAACGATCCAGGTCCACTCCATTGATGATCACGTTCGAAGGAACGCGCGCGGGACGATACCAATCCTCCCACCAATGTTTGATGAATTGACTTTGGTAGATCACATGGTCTGCCAAACGCCTGCGAATGAAGGAGAGATTTGCATTCCCATAGATGGCGCGAATGGTATAACGCGGTCCAGCCCAGCGGACACGATGCACCCAATTGATGCCGTCGAGTCTCTGCACGATCCGTGTTCCGCGCCGACGCGCTTTCCATAACGGGAGCAGTTTCCTGGTCCCCGCCAGAACGAGAACCGAATCCACCTCTTGAGAAGGA
>DASWEH010000066.1:0-4002 GCA_036394895.1 Anaerolineales bacterium | reverse complement strand
GATTGCCTCTGCCCCTTATTATGAAGAGCATTTTGATGAGATGGTGGAGGACCAGAAGAAGGCTCAAGAAGACTATATGCCAGTGGAAGCATTTCAAGCCCAGAGTGATGCTTGCAGTATGCATAATACTTTCGACCGGCTTGACATCATAACAGCTCCGACCCTCCTTACAGTTGGGGATGCCGATATCTTTACTCCACTGCGGCTGACGGTCGAAATGCACGAGAGGATGCCTGGTTCTGAGATGGTCGTTTTCAAAGGACTGGGGCATATTCACCATTGGGAAGACCTTGAGCGTTTCAATAATGTAACCACGCAATTTTTGTTAGAGAATTAACCAACCGAGGATTCAAGCATGGACAGACCGAAAATATCGTTGGGAAGTTGGGCGTTCACGTTCGGACCATTTTCGAATGACCCCTGGCCTTTTTCACGCGTACTTGAGTTCATTGCTGAAGCGGATTACGATGGAGTAGAAATCAATGGGTTTCGCCCTCATCCTCATCCGGACGACTATGATACGGCCGCAAAATGCAAGGAGCTGGTTAATGAGATTGAGGGATATGGGCTGGGTATATCCGGATATGCCCCTCCTTTCGGAGATGTACCACCTGCGGAGGTTGATTCGGAAATTTATTTAAGAGCATTTCGTAAGAGTCTGAGTTTTTGCGAAAATTGTGGGATTCGGACACTGCGTATAGACACAGTCAGCCTACCGGAAGCGCTACCTCCTGATGAATATGGGGCACGCTTCAAATGTCTGACAAAAACATGGCATCTGGCTGCCAAAGAAGCGGCCAAAATGGATGTACAAGTGGTTTGGGAATTCGAACCCGGTTTTTGGTTAAACAAACCCTCCGAGGTGAGGCGCGTTGTTGAAGCCGTCGATCATGAGAACTTTAAGCTGCTCTTCGACACCAGCCACGCCTATATGGGTGCAGTGATCGGGGCAAGGCAAACCGGAAACCACGAATTGCTGAATGGTGGCGTAGCAGAATATGGTCGATTCCTTGGTACCATGGTCGGCCACCTCCATTTGATTGATTCTGACGGCTCTCTTCATAACAATGAAACCAGCACCCATGTGGCCTTTGGACAGGGAAACATCGACTTTACGAGTGTCCTTGCGACGATGAAGCCGGTAATCAGCAATTTGCCCTGGTGGTGCGTAGACTTTTGCTTCAACCCGCAAACCCCAACCGCCGGTAGGGATGCCGTTCCTTTTGTGAGGGGCTTAATGGAGGAGGTGCTCGGATGAGCCAGATCAAGTTCGGCTGTCAATTCTATACGTGGCAAATGTCTGGAAATCGCTACGTAGGCAAGCTGCCTGATATTTTGAATATCGTGAAACCGGCAGGTTTTGCCGGGATCGAATCGGAACCCTGGATGTTGGGATCTTATTATGATGATCCTTCGACGTTGAGAGATCTCCTAGCTCAATTTAACTTGCAACTTGGTGCAATCGCGTTTGTGTGTAATTGGACTAACCCTAACGAGACTGAACAAGAAAGATCAGAAGCTGAACGAGTATTTCGCTATGCCAAGTCGTTCCCTGGGGCGCATTTGGTCCTCGTCCAGGCGCCTGGAAAAGATCGTTCCAATCTGCGCCAACGACAGGAGAACCTGATCTCATGCATCAACGAGCTTGCAGCTCGTGCAGTTGATCAGGGTCTTAGCTGTTCATACCATCCTAATTCACCAGATGGATCTGTGATTCGTATCGAGGATGACTATAAAATTTTGTTGGATGAGCTGGACAGTAACGTTGTCGGGTTTGCTCCCGATACCGGGCATATCGCCAGGGGAGCCATGGATGTCGTCAAGATACTCAAAACGTACAGACCTTTGATCAAGCACATTCACTTCAAAGACATAACCACGTCAGGCGGCTGGACAGCGATGGGCGCCGGCATCATCGATTTTCCTGGGATCGTGACAATGCTGAGGGATACTGGCTACGCCGGCTGGATCATGATCGAGGAAGAATCGCCGGAGGCGGAAGTAGATCCCAACACAGCCACAACTAAGAATGGAGAATACCTCCGACGATCGTTGCTTCCGATCGTTTAGAAGCGCCTTCAAACTTTTTCACTTACCCGGTAAGAGAGACTAGACATGGAATCGCCATCACGGTTTAAAGGGAAGGTTGTTCTTGTAACAGGTGCCAGTCAGGGCATTGGCGAGGCTATTGCACTTCGCTTCGCGAATGAGGGAGCGGATCTGGTGCTTTGCGCCAACGAAGAGCAAATCTTTGATGTGGCAGACAGAGCCAGGAAATCGGGTTCCCGGGTTCTGGCTCTCGTTGCTGATGTTTCGGACAAAGCACAGGTGACTTCCTTGTTCAAACAAATTCAGGATGAGTTCAGTGTTTTAGACGTTTCGGTCCATAACGCGGGGATCATTAAAATCGCCCGCCTGGCTGAGTTGAGCGAGCAAGATTGGGATGAGGTGATGGATGTCAACTGCAAGGGAGTATTTTTGTGCTGTCAGTGCGCTGCCGAATTAATGATCCCTCAACATCGTGGGCGCATCATTAATGCTGCCTCGGGTCAGGCTCGCCAGGCCCGCGCTTTCACTCCTCACTATGCTGCAAGTAAGGCAGGCGTGGTCGGGATTACACAGAGTCTGGCCATGGAGCTTGCTCCTTTTGGCATTAACGTAAATGCTTATTGCCCAGGAGTTATCAGCACCGAAATGTGGAAATATAACGATCGGGAATGGGGGCGTCTTCTTGGTGGATACGGTCCTGGAGAATACTTCAAAGAGGCTGTAGGCCGTATCCCCTTGGGACGGCCGGGTAGTCCAGAAGACGTAGCAGGTTTGGTAACCTTTCTTGCCTCAGAAGATGCCAGTTATATTACAGGGCAGGCAATCCACGTTAATGGCGGCTCGATCATGGCATCTTAGGTAATAGTAGATGAGCATATCCGTAACTGCAGACCTTCAGAAATGTATGCCAAGATGGCCTGAACCCTTTAATAAACCAACTGATTAATCTTCGATTGGAGCTAAGTAAAAAATGACGGATACCTTTCGTTCTCTTCAAGATCACCGGGTGAAATTGCTTCCGGGTCTTTTCAAGAAACGCTCTGATATTAACCGGCGCTATGTTGTTTCACTTGAAACCCATAACCTACTCCAAAACCACTATATGGAAGCTGGACTGTGGGCACCCTGGGGTAAACCTGAGAATGCGCACTGGGGATGGGAATCGCCCACTTGCCAGATCCGGGGGGAGTTCCTTGGGCATTGGCTTTCAGCGGCTTCTCATATATATGCAACCAGCGGAGATCAAGAGATCAAAGGTAAGGCTGACTATATCGTGTCGGAGGTGGCGCGTTGCCAAGAAGAGAATGGTGGAGAATGGGCTGGACCGATCCCGGAAAAATACCTGGATTGGTTGGCGTGGGGAAAGACTGTTCATGCTCCCCAGTGCACCGTGCATCGAAACATGATGGGGCTTTACGATATGTATGCTTGGGCAGGTAACCAACAAGCCTTGGAAATCCTGGTCAAATGGTCGCGCTGGTTTAGTCGTTGGACCTCCCAATTTACCCGGGACCAATTCGATGATATCTTAGATGTTGAAACAGGCGGAATGTTGGAAGTGTGGGCGGACCTATATGGGGTTACCGGGGAAAAGGAACATTATGAGTTGATCAAACGCTATGACCGCCGCCGATTGTTTGACCCTCTAATTGCAGGAAGAGACATCCTTACGAATCAGCACGCCAACACAACCATCCCTGAAATCCATGGGGCAGCGCGGGCCTGGGAAGTAACAGGAGAAGATCGCTGGCGGAGTATTGTCGAGGCATATTGGCGTTCTGCGGTTGTTGATCGGGGAAGCTACTGCACAGGTGGTCAGACGAATGGTGAACTCTGGACTCCTCCGCAACAGCTTTCTATGCGATTGGGAGAAAGGACCCAGGAACACTGCACTGTCTACAACATGATGCACCTTTCGGAATACTTGTTGCGCTGGACTGGCGATGCCTCCTA
>DASWEH010000065.1:0-3152 GCA_036394895.1 Anaerolineales bacterium | reverse complement strand
TATTTTGCGGCTTGATTGGAACCGACGATCGCCGCGAATATACATTCTTAGGAAACTCTGTCAATCTAGCCGGGCGGTTGATGAGCCTTGCCCTGCAACAAAAAGAAATTTTGGAACAGGATGGCATCGCGGTGTTGTGTGACCGCCCGACGTATGAAGCCGCCAAGGACCGGGCAGAATTTGAAGCTCTTCCGCCTCAGAAAGTCAAAGGGAGGAATGAACCAGTGGATGTTTTTCATCCGCTGCGTGAAAAGAAAGAAGCCATCCGTGCGAAGACGGAATTGATCGGACGCAAGGAAGAGAAAGCCTTGTTGGTCAATGCCATCCAGGAATTGCAGCGCGGCACACCATTTCAAGCCATCATTTTGCATGGAGAGGCTGGCATCGGCAAGTCGCGTTTGATGGATGAGCTTGTGAATCAGGCTGAGATATCCCAAGTCAGAGTCTTTTCCGGTGCGGGCGATACCGTTGAAAAGAATAATCCTTACTTTGCCTGGCGCTCCGTGTTCAATCGCCTTTTTGAACTCGAAGAGTTCACTAGCAAACCCCAGTTGACCGATGAAGACCGCTCTAAGATCCTTGATATGGTTATTGAAAAACTGCGGACGATCGACACTGAATTCCTGCGTTATGCGCCATTGCTGAATGTCGCGTTGCCGATTTCCATCCCAGAAAATGAATTTACCTCTGCGATGACTGGCGAAGTGCGCGGGGGCAACATCCGCGACCTGCTGGTGTTGCTCTTGCAGCAGGAAGCCAGGCAATCCGGGATATTGATTTCATTGGAAGATTTACACTGGCTTGACTCCGCTTCGTGGACGCTGCTGGCGGATGTGTATCAGAAAGTGCGTCCCTTGCTATTGGCTGTAAACACACGTCCGCTTTCCCGCCCTGTCCAGCCCCAGTTCAAGGAATTGGCAGAACACACTGAAACGAAATTTATCAAGCTGGACATGATGTCGCTGGAAGATGTGGAACAACTCGTGTGCCAGAGATTGGGAGTTCGGTCCGTGCCGTCGGAAGTAGGCAAGCTGATTCGTTTGAAATCAGAAGGGCATCCATTTTTCGCAGAGGAACTGGCGTACGCGCTAAGAGATTCGGGCGTGCTGATTGTCGAAGGCGACCAATGTCATCTGGCACGGGGTATAGATAACTTGGATTCGGTCACACTTCCGGATAACTTGGAAGCAGCCATTACGAGTCGTATCGATGGTCTGAATCCATCCCAGCAGTTGACATTGAAAGTGGCGAGTGTGATCGGTCGTATCTTTGCCTTCCGTGTGCTGCATGCCATTCATCCTATTGAGGCAGATAAGGTTGAATTAATCAATACCTCGATACACTCACACGCCTGAGTCTCACCATGATCGAGTCTGAAACGCCTGATTTGGCATATCTCTTCAAACACGCGGTCACACAGGAAGTGGCTTATAACCTGATGCTCTATTCCCAGCGCAGGCAATTGCATCAGGCAGTCGCGGAATGGATCGAAACCAGCTATGAACATGAGATTGCATCCTACTATGCGTTGCTGGCGTACCATTGGATCCGGGCGGCAGATGAACCCAACCCTGCGCAGCGCGAGAAAGTGGTCCGCAAGGCGGTTGATTATCTTGAAAAAGCGGGTGACCAATCCTTGAACAATTTTGCCAATACGGAAGCGGTTCAGTTCTTCAGTGATTTGCTTCGCTTCAAGGAGGATGTGAAGCCATCCCGACTGCAATTGGGTCAGTGGTATCACAAGCTTGCGATGTCCTATCTAGGGCTCGGCAAGCTTAACGAGGCAAAGGGGAATTTTCTCAAAGCCTTGGAAATGCTGGGTCAGCGCGTACCAGCTTCGGGCTTGGGGATGATCAGCGGTCTTCTCCTGGAATTAGGGCGGCAGACGAGTCATCGTCTCTTCCCAAGGATTCATCGCAACCGCGTCACCGATCCGGAGGAAGAGGCGATTCGCCTCGAGATTGTCCAAATCCTTCAGCATTATGCAACTGTTTTATTCCTGATCGGTGATCCAAATCCCTTGCCCATGTTCCACAGCGTAGTGACCGGTTTGAACACAGCCGAATCGATCAAGGATACGCCAGAGCTGGCCTATATGTACGCACAGATGGGCGCGATCTGCGGATTTATTCCCGCGCGTGGGCAAGCAAAGCATTACACGGAACAATGGCGTGTGCTGAATGAGCGTTTCTATAACACTAACTATTTTGTCAGCAGTGTCATCGCGCTCGCCACCGTGCAGAGCGGGATCGGTGAGTGGAAAGAGTTACAAACGAGTCTTGAAGAGGTGATCAAGATCTGCAACAACCTGGGTGACAATCGCCAGGCTGGAGAAGCGATGAGTTTTCTTGCGTCAAACGCGGTAATGGAAGGGAATGTGAGACTAGTGGGGCGCTACAACCTACGCTTATGGGAAAATGCATTACGTCGCCATAACCCGGTGCAGGCCGTTTGGCATGATGAGTGGGCAACCTCGACTGCACTTCGCCTGGGAAAACTAGAGGAGGCGCTGGAGTCTGTGAAGCGCGCTTTGAAAGTGATGGAAATAACGCCGGTTGGCGAAATGTCGGCGTTCAACATTTATGCGCTGCATGTGGAGACTTTGTGGCGTACAGGACAACGAGAGACTGCGTTAAAAGAAGCTGATTCACTTCTGCAAAAAGCCGCCAAAATGCAAGTGGTAGACTGCGGCGTTTATATTGGCTTCTTTCATCTTATGGATGTCATTTTCCTGGAATTGGAGCAGGTACATCTCAAAAATGGTTCCCAGGCTGAGAAAGATGAGTTGATGAAGTGGGCAAGACTGTGTGTAAAGATTATAAAATCCTTTTCACGCGTGTTTACTATAGGGGAGACTACACTATATCGTTACAATGGTTGGATCGAGTGGTATTCAGGCAAGAAGGAAAAGGCATATCAGTCCTGGCGAACCGCTTGCAAAAAGGCACATACAATCCCCATGTATTATGAGGAGGGAATGTCTTATCTTGCGCTTGCAAATCACCTGCCTGCCGAAAATCCCGAACGCGCGGCGAGTTTTGAAAAAGCTAAAGCAGCTTTTGTGCGCGGTGGGTTTGAGAATTGGGTGGAAATTGTTCAGACTGCGCAAGGCAGGCCAATAGGTCATGAATAAAACGTCCATCATCAATCTC
>DASWEH010000064.1:0-3470 GCA_036394895.1 Anaerolineales bacterium | reverse complement strand
TTGCTTTTCGCCATAATCGCGGTGATGAGGTTACCCCGATGTTGCTGACTTTCCTCTCGCGGGCGATTTCGGTTTCACAACCCCGATAACCTTGTCTAATGCCTTCAAGAAGCCCTACTTCGTGAGGGTTTCTTAGTTTTCTTTTTCATTTTTTGCCGTTCTGAAGCAATTCCTGAGGTATATCTGAGTAGAGTTTCTCCGCTTTGTCCAAAAATAATATACGTTGATCCTCTGGCTTTGTGTAAAAAGAATCTTCGTAATGAAGCGTTCTGTATTCATATTCGCCCTCTAGTTTACCTTGAAACACAATTCTGACTTGAAAGATTGATTCTTTTGAGAAATCGATTGATTCTGGATAGGGGTCACTTGCCATGATCGCCATACTGACTTCTTCGCCGTTACTGGTCTTATATTTATGAAACTCACAGAGAACAAGGATTTTTTGAACACCTGGACGAAGTGCTATCTCCTTCTTATAAGACTTTTCGTCATCCCAGAATAAAAACGAGTTCAAGTCATAGTCATGTGAAAACACAGTAAATCCTGGCTCATGATAAGTATGACGAAAATTTAACTTGGCTTTTAGCTCAACAATTTTTCTTCTCTCTTGACTCGTTACCAACAACGCCAACGCTCTTATTTCCTTACGTATATTGTTATCATCAGTGAATCCAAAGATGTTAGTAGGAGCGCGCATTACATTCAGGTCTAATTGTTCTGAGTCTTTCCTGCCGCCATCACTGCTACTATGAGACATAACGAAAATGTTGGCAATACTCGTGCGGTCTTCTTTTATCATGCTTGTAAGTGTTATTGAATGGTCGGCAAGCACAGGCGCATTGATGTTCATGTCTCTGCCTGCCGCAAGGGATTGACCTCTGCTATCGGCATGAGATTTTACACTTGATCCTTCTGCATTCCTCCTGAAATGCTCAAGTATTAACATAGCGACGCATATAAAGAGAAGTATGCTTAACCAGATAGCCCAATGCCAATTTGGCAAAATGTTTATCAATGGCGGGGCGGCTGGATTTACTTCCTGCCTATACAGGTTATAGACTGTCATAACAAATACAGGCAATCCCACCAAAACCCCAAAAAGGATTTCGATGATACGTAAGGCTTTTTGCATGTTATGATACACTCCATCCCTATTCTACAATACTTGACGTTAACGTATACTCGCCTTCTTTTATATCGTCTCCGCATCTGGATCAAGCGGCAATTTGACAGGTTGTCCTCCAGCCAATGACGACATCTTCAAAGCTAGGATCAATTCCTGATCCAGCCGCCCTTTTAAAAGAAGTCTGCCGGGAAAACCAAGCCCCGTGACCTGTTGGCCACGGGGCAAAACCAAATATTGGTTTGTATCCCGACCAGCTTGTCATCGGCTTTGAGACCTGCACTGATCCTTTTGTGGAATCAGACGAAGACCGTTTTTGACGTTGGTCTTTCCAGATTCTATGCCGCACTTCAGCCGGCCGGTTTTCTGATTCCCATTATAGGCGGATCAAAATCAGGAATCAACCTACGGCTCTCTTAAAAATTTCGGAAAGCTGATGTGATCCGTCAGACCAGGCAATAAAGCAATCTCATGTTTACGGAGTGCCGCATAATTTTGTAAACTCGACATACGAATTTTGGCTTACGAAACCTTTCAAAAACTTTACTTACTTATGAGACAAGTGGTAGAAGTTCGTTGAGATTGCTTCGCGGAGTTTACAATGATATCTAGATTGTCTGCGCATTCGGATCAAGTGGCAGCTTGACGGCCTGTCCTCCAGCCAATGACGACATTCGCAAAGCCAGAATCAGTTCCTGATCCAGCCGCCCTTGATATGGACCATATGTTGGTTCAATTCCATTGCGCACAGCATTGACCAGCGAAAGCAGACAGCCCGCCACACCGATCTCATCATCATGCCATTGGGCGCCATGTCCCTGCACGGCAGGGCGGAAAGGATTGTCCCATTGCACAATCGGGAGATCAGGATCGCCGGTATGAGCTACCATCGCCACCAATGCTCCACCATCTATGCGTTCCCAGCGACGCTCAATAGTGATGAATCGCGGAGCCTCTCCGCCTGGGCTAATCAACGAGAGACGCTCATCGACATCCAATCCCACACCAACAGTGATGCCCATGCCTTTCTCCGCCAGGAAGCGGCTGCTGCGCCACCAGCGCAGGGCTGAGTCATAGGCAACATCTGTCCAGTGGAAAATGCCAACCTGACCACTCTCAAATTCAATAATGCCATGTTCCTGGGTTTCTGTCCGCGCCGCGCGTGTACCAGAGAGTCGCGCCCAATGAGGCGCCAAATCATATTGACGCACAGAACCGGTTACCTGGATGGGTCTGGCGTTAAACCCCAAGTAGGATCGCAACACGCTAACGCCGTGATAACCATGCCCGGCGAAATCATTGAAAGCGGTGTGCACGCGGCCAAACAACCCGGATGCGATCAGTTTAAGTTTGATCTGCTCCAGAGGGCGGCGATGGAACTGCTCAGCGATTTCGATTTTCAAACCGCGTTCGTGCGCTGCCGCGATGATGACATCAGCTTCGCTAAGCTTGTGGGCGATGGGAGTTTCCAGTAACACATGCAGCCCCGCCTGCACGGCCATCAACCCGACTTCGCCATTTGCGTGATAGTTGACACTCACGATGCCAATTTCGGGCGCGGTCTCACGCATGAGCTTGTCCATATCAGTATAGGCTGGCACTCCGAGACTCTTGCCCAGGCGCTCAACTGAATCAACATGGCGACCCCACACCGAAACCAGTTCAACTTCATCTGGCAGGGCCTTGATGAGCGGCCCGTATAAATAATCGGAGCGTTTGGCAGTGCCAATGATGGCGAGCCGTAGAGGATGTTTGTTCATATTCAGCTCTTCGTTTTGATAATGACTTCGGCACCATCCAATCCATCCGCCTGGGCGGTGAGACGGATGTCGCCCGCTTCATCGGTAGACTTGACCACCACCAACGCGCGCCCGCGATAGACTTTGCGCTGGTTGCCAACATACAATTCTTCACTCAATGGATTGCTATTGCCGACTGCCAAGATTTTCCCTGCGCCCTTTACGGTGAAGTAGATGTTATTGTCACTGGTGGGGTGCAATCGCCCCGCTTCATCCAGGACTTCGACGGTGATATAGCACAAGTCGAATTCATCGGCCTTAATGGTCGCGCGGTCAGCGGTCACGCGTATTTGGGCAGGTTGACCAGTTGTCGCGAGCATCTGCTCGGCAACGGGTTTCCCGGAGACGTATCCAGCGGCGCGCAAGATCCCGGGTTGGTAGGGCAGCTCAAAGTCCGCTCTGAAGCGTTCTGCCCGGGAACAGAGTTTGCATCCAACGGAGTGGTCATCCAAAAATAACTCGACCTCCTCACAGTTCGAGTACACCTCCACTTTGAAAACTTTGCCCTCCTGTCCCTGCCAGTTCCAACTCTGACGCACATCATGCCA
>DASWEH010000063.1:0-3457 GCA_036394895.1 Anaerolineales bacterium | reverse complement strand
CCGGATGATGACCGCCTGGATGGAATTCCACATGTCGAACATCTCCAGCGTAACGTCCATGCCTGGGAAGTTGTGGAGCGTGTCATCGGAGTGAAATTGGGTGTGCCCGATACGCGTTTTGCCTCTAATACGTTCGATTTTGTTCATTCAACGACGACACTTGAGATGGTACGTGGCTTGTTTGGAGTGGATTATTACCGGCAATGCTTGGCCGAAATTTATCGTGTGCTACGTCCCGGAGGAATATTTGGCTTGGGCGAACCGATGCACCTCGATGTTCCCATTCCTGCTGATCTTTCTCCGATCTACACCAAAGGCGGAGGTGTTGGACCGGAAGGCTGGTCCAAGTGCTTTGCCACTGTCACAGAGACCGCAAATCTCTGTCACGGCGCAGGTTTCCGTGTTCTCGAAGCTGACTATGCTCCTGACGCCTGGAATTGGTGGCATCAATTCACTCTCCACGATCCTCATTGCCAGGCTGACTCGGAAGGGGAAGCCAGGATCATCCAACAAGATGGAGGTCGCTGGTTGTCGTATGGGTATGTCATTGCACAGAAACCTTATTAACGTTCTATCGGATAGGTAAAAACCCTCCCATTGGATAGGATGTGCTGTTTGTGAAAAGTGTATACTGTTTGTAGAAATCAGAAAGGAACTTTGCATGAACATCAATCGCTCAAGTCTCTTTTGGGGAGTATTGTTGATCGGCGGGGGCATCCTGGCTCTCGCAGATCAGCTTGGTTACATTGAACATCTTTCCCCTACACTATGGATCTTCGTCTTTGCTGCGATCAGCCTGCTAGGATTTATCAGCTATGCAGCAAGTGGATGGACACAATGGGGCTGGCTCTTCCCGACGGGAGTTTTCGGGGGGCTGGCGGTGATCGTTGCCCTTGCAACGAATCACGTGGACAGTGCCGCGGTTGGTTCACCGTTGTTCTTTGGATTGCTCCTCCCGTTTGCTGCCGCCTATCTCACGGATCGGGCACGCAACTGGTGGGCACTGATCCCCGGTGGTGTAATGTTATTCCTGGCTCTCATCACTCTTCTGGTTGATACAGTGGGTGGTGAATGGATTGGCGCGATGTTCCTTTTATTGATCGGGCTTGCCTTCCTCGCCGTCTACCTCAACAACCCGTCTCGCACCTGGGCGTTGATCGTTGCGTACGTGTTCGGCGTGCTGAGCATTGCACCCATGCTGGCTGCATTCGGTGAGATGGCTGCCTACTTCGGCTCCGTCTTCCTCTTTGCGGTGGCGCTTCCATTCTTCCTCCTCTACTTTCGCTCGGTGGAAAACTGGTGGGCGATCATTCCCGCCGGCGCGCTGACCGTAGTTGGCATCGTCGCCACACTTGCCATCGCGGGTCTCATCAATGACGGCACGAGCGGCGGATACGTCAATGCCTTTTTGATGGCCGGACTGGCCGTCGTCTTTGCTGTCCTCTGGTTGCGACATAACAAAGCCTGGGCAAAAATCGTTGCGATCGTCCTGGCTGCGGTGGCAGTTGCATCCGTGTTCTTCGTCAGCTCTTACGAGATCTTCTGGCCCGTCGCGATCATTCTGGGTGGCATCTATCTCCTCTATACTGCTCTGCGACCAAAAGTTGCATAACCTGTCCACTTGACCAGTAGAAGACTCTCCCTGTGGCGGAGGAGTCTTTTTGTTGAAAACAATAGAATGAAGGCATAGACGTAAAAGCCTATTTTCGCTCAGTTCTGTATATTCTTTGAGTAGTGAGCATTCAAAACCAAAGGAAAAACTATGCAAACAAGTACGACCAAATCCAGTCCCATGCCGGTTTCACGCCCAACAACCACCGCAATTTCCTATCCCTGGCTCATGCTCATTTCGCGCTCCGTATTATTCCTCCTCTTTCAAGTTTTGATCGCGCTTATCTTAGCTGCGACAGGCATGACCTCCGCTTGGGATGAGTCGGCGAGATGGTGGACATTCATGGCATTCCTCGCTAACTTTGTATCCATCTATTTGCTCGTGCGCCTATTCCATGCGGAGGGGAAGGGCTATTTTGAAGTCATCCGGTTTTCACGCCGGTCATGGAAAACCGATCTCATCTGGTTCGTTGTTGCAAGCATTATTGCGATGCCTATCGCTGCGGCACCGATGGAGCCACTCGCGATCGCAATCTTCGGCGATGCTATGACCGCTACCAACATGCTCTTCCGCCCATTACCCACCTGGGCATTCATAGTGAGCTTTCTTTTTCCGCTCACAATTGCCTTCGCCGAATTGCCGACCTATTTCGGTTACGGGATGCCGCGGCTCGAAGCGCAGCTCAAGAACGGTTAGGCTGCGTGGCTCATCGCCTCCTTCTTCCTTGCCGCGCAACACATGTTCCGGCCGTTCATCCTGGATGGCGGCTACTCGCTGTGGCGTTTGGGAATGTTCCTGCCCTTCGCCCTCTTTACCGGGCTTGTCCTCAAATTCCGTCCCGTACTCCTGCCATACTTTATGATCGTCCACGCGCTGATGGATGTGATGACTGTGTTGGTCTACTTGACGATATAGATCCGCCTCATTCAAAGCCGATCGTTGTTACCATTAAACGGTCAGGAGCGGACGCTGTGTCCGCTCCTGTTTGATTCTTGCCTCAACTTAATTTTCTTGCCGTCAATGCAAAAAGCGTTTTGCGGGGCTGATGCGTGAGTCCCACTCGATCTGATTTGGAACGATTCATTGATTTAAACCCCCTTTTACCATTTTGATCAAAGCTTCTCGCTCGGGAAGGATATCCTCATTCAGCCGCGCCGCAGCAATGACCGGCGTCCATCTGTTTAATTCGTTTTTTGGTTCAGGAACAAGCGCGTGGTATCGATTGAGATAGGCCTGATGATATAGTCCGATTGCTATTCTAATGATGGGATTGACCAGTTTTCCTGCGCCTTTTGGACCTATGCTCAGAAGTAAACTGGTGCGCGCGACATCTGTCCATAAATTGCCTGAACACGCTGTCATCCAGTCAATGACGATCGGCCCTGCTTTGGCGAGTATTACATTACCCGGATGAAAGTCGCCGTGACAAATATTCTTCCCATCTGGGAGGATCTCGAGCGCAGCTAAGGCTTTATTTCGTAAGTCTGCGCCAAGATGTGCTGAGTTGCTGATATCATATCGCAACCGATCTTTATAGGAGGGCAATCCATGGATAGATTTTTGATTGATCTGCGCCTGTAGGTTAGCCAGGGAGCGTGCATGTTTCAATAATAGCCAGGGACGGACGTTCATATCTTGAAGCATAGAGATTCCCTCGATGCGCTCATAGATCAACCCGCGCCGGCCATTCACTTCGACAATTTCACCCGCTGCTGGGGAGGGGATCCCGGCCTCATAAATCGCCCGTGCAATCCGTGCTTCATACTCCACCCAATCCGGTGGGCACCAATCACGGTAAAGTTTCAGAATGTGTTGATCATCCCATAGATAGATCTCAGCCGTACG
>DASWEH010000062.1:0-14505 GCA_036394895.1 Anaerolineales bacterium | reverse complement strand
AATATAGTTCTCGGCGGGATCGCGCTCGAAGTGGCACGCTCTTATAGCCGCAAAGAACGCGCAAAGGTGGAAGGGGTAAAAAAAGTAGTAACGATTTCGCGAAGCACCCTGTAGGGTAAGTCGTTACTATCACTGGAGATTTCTATGACTGGCGGACAAATCATTTTTCTCTTAGTAGCTCTCTTTACGCTGGGTTCCGGCTTCATGGTCGTGACCACGCGTAATCTCGTCCATGCCGCGCTGTGGCTGGTGGCAACCCTCTTCGGTGTAGCAGTGACCTATGCCCTGCTGAACGCGGCATTTCTGGCGGTAGTTCAAGTGGTCGTCTACATCGGCGCTATTGCAATTCTGTTCATCTTTGCAGTGATGCTCACCCGCAAGGATATGCGTGACCAGGGTCCGCAGATGAACAGGAATTGGTGGTTAGGCGCGTTGATTTCAGTAGTCGTCTTTGCAGGGCTGTTCTTCCTGCTTCAGGGCTGGAGCGGCTTATCGACCACTGCAACAGACATCCCGGCTGGGTTTGATTCGATCTCTGAGTTAGGGAATGCGCTTGTCTCGCCGGATGCGTATGTCCTGCCATTCGAAGTTGCCTCCGTGCTTTTGGTGGCAGCATTGGTTGGCGCGGTCTACGTTGCGTTCAATCGGAAATAAAGAGGCGTTCATGGTTCCACTTTCCTGGTATCTCATTTTTGCTGCGCTGCTCTTCAGCATTGGGCTGTTCGGCGTCCTTTCCCGGAGGAACGCAGTTGCGATTTTGCTTGGCGTTGAATTGATGTTGAATTCCGTGAATATCAACCTGGCTGCATTCTGGAGATATGGTAAAGATGTTTCCCAAATGGCAGGACAGGTCTTCGCGATCATTGTCTTCGCAGTGGCTGCAGCGGAAGTGGCTGTCGGGCTCGCGCTGGTGATCTCTGTATATCGCCGTCGCAACACGGTTGTGGCGGATGAAATCAGTATGATGAAGTGGTAGGGACATTATGATGAATGAAGAGACTATCAAGTTACTCACTTGGCTGATTCCGCTCCCTCCCATTCTGGCGTTCTTCTTGATCGTGCTGTTTACCAACAGAAGTAAGGCGCTGAGTCATACCATCGCTGTTGGCGCTGCATTCCTTTCGTTTCTTGGTAGCATGGGTGTTTTCCTGTATGCCCTGGGAGTGGAGCATTTTGGCGAGCATCCGATTGAGTCATCAGTTCCCTGGCTGCCCTTGGGCAAATCGGTTGATACCTATTTCAGAATCGGCGTGCTGGTTGATCCAACAACTGCGGCGATCCTATTCTTTGTGGCAATCACGATCTTTATGATCTTCCTGTACAGTGTTGGTTATCAGAACTTTGGCCGACCCAAGGGTGATCATGACCACAAAGGTTTGCCGCCTCATGGCGCGACCGTTGAAGAACATGGACACAAGCACACTATCCCATCGGTTGAACCGATGTATTCACGTTTCTTTGCCTTTCTCGGTCTATTCGCCTTTGGCATGTATGTGCTGGTGCTCTCCGATAACCTGCTGACCTTCTTCGTAGGTTGGGAGATCATGGGCTTGTGTTCCTATCTTTTGATTGGCTTCTGGTATGCAAAACCTTCCGCCCGTGATGCAGCGGTCAAGGCATTCATGACCACACGCATCGGTGATGTCTTCATGCTGCTCGGCATTGCGTATCTTTATTACGCGACTGGGACACTTTCCTTCCGCCAGATCTTCAGTGAAGAAATTTTGCACACACTTGCAACAGTACCCAGTGGCTTCCTTGGTTTTTCCGCTGCTGGCTTGATCGGTTTGTTGCTGTTCATCGGAACCATCGGCAAGTCTGCGCAGTTCCCATTGCATGTCTGGTTGCCCGACGCGATGGAGGGTCCTACCCCCGTCAGCGCGATGATCCATGCGGCGACGATGGTGTCTGCGGGTGTGTACGCGGTCGTTCGGATGTTCCCGCTCATCAGCCTCGATCCAAAGACGATGACAATTGTGGCGTTCATCGGCGCGTTCACGGCGATCTTCGCCGCGACGATAGCGGTGGCACAAAACGACATCAAGCGCGTGCTTGCCTATTCGACTATTTCACAGCTTGGCTTCATGATCGCGGCATTGGGCATTGGTGCGTATGTGGCGGCAGTTTTCCATTTGATTACTCACGCATTCTTCAAAGCCTTGCTCTTCCTTGGCTCTGGTTCGGTCATTCACGGCATGGAGCATGGCGTTTTACATACTGGTAACCACGATGTGGACCCACAAAATATGTTCAATATGGGCGGCTTGCGTACGAAAATGCCCATCACCTTTTGGACATTCCTGATTGGTGGGTTTGCCCTCTCAGGTTTCCCACTGATCACTGCAGGCTTCTGGTCGAAGGATGAAATCTTTGCAGATGCCTTTGCGAATGGTCATATCCTGGTGTTCATCACATTGGCGTCCGCAGCCTTCCTGACTGCGTTCTACACAATGCGCCAAATCACATTGACCTTCCTAGGTGAACCTCGCACACAGGAAGCAGAACACGCCCAGGAGACCCCCTGGACGATGACGACCCCGCTTGTCATCCTGGCAGCCTTTGCCATCGCCTATGGCTGGGTGGGCATCCCGATAGAGTTCCCTCTCCTCGGCGGGCTCCTGCCAAACTGGCTGCATGAGTTTGTGGGTGGAACGTTAGCGGAAGCCCCTGAAGCTATTGCGTTCAATTGGGTGCCATTATTGACTTCACTTGTCGTAGCACTCGGCGGTCTTTATTTGGGATGGATCACCTATCGCAACGTCAATTCAGCTTCAGAAGACCGATTGCAAATCCCGCTTCTCAAGCACAAATATTATTTTGACGAATTCTATGATCGTGTGTTCGTCAAACCTGCCTACTGGTTCGCGGAGAACGTTGTTTACAAATTTATGGATCAGGGTGTGATTGACGGCATCCTGCATATCTTCGGTCCTCTTACAGACCGATTTGGTTCCTTCATCCGCAATTATTTCGATCTGCCGGTCATCAATCGCTTCTTCGGTGATGGCTCGGCTGACGTGACCTACTGGTTTGGCGGGAAGTTGCGTACTGTCCAAACAGGACGCATCCAGCAGTACCTGATGCTTGCGTTGGTGGTGTTTATTGCCATCGGCGCGGTGCTCTATTTCTTCATGCTGGCTTAAGGAGTGCCTGATGAACTTCATCGATGCTCATCTTCTTTCACTGATCTTGTTCGTTCCAGCACTTGCAGCGGTCATCATCTTATTCCTACCAAATGGTGAAAACAAACTGTTTCGTTGGTTTGCGCTTGGGGCAAGTCTCATTCCGCTCGTGTTGTCACTGATTGCCTGGTTCCGATTTGATGCAAATCAGCCTGGCTTCCAATTTGAAGAGTCCTACATCTGGTACCAGGCGATCGGTTCTTCTTTGCACCTGGGTGTGGATGGACTCTCACTCACAATGGTCCTGTTGACCACAATACTGATGCCGCTCGGTATCCTTGCCTCGTTCAGCATCAATGACCGCGTCAAACCCTACATGATGCTATTCCTTTTCCTCGAAACAGGGATGCTTGGCGTGTTCATGGCGCTCGACCTTTTGATCTTCTTTGTCTTCTGGGAAGTGGGTCTTGTGCCAATGTACTTCCTGATCAATCAATGGGGGAGCGCCAATCGGAATTATGCGTCGCTCAAATTCCTGATCTACACCATGGGTGGATCGCTCGGGCTCCTGCTTGCAATCCAGATGCTCGGCGTTCTTTTCGGAACCTATGACTTGGTCACGTTATATCAGCGTTGGAACTCGCTCAATCCGGGAGATACACTTCTGGGTCTGCCTGTTCACACGGTGAAGACAATCGCCTTCTGGGCATTTGCGATTGCGTTTGCGATCAAGGTTCCAATCTGGCCTTTCCACACCTGGCTTCCTGATGCCCATACGGAAGCGCCCACGGCGGGCTCGATGATCCTAGCGGGCGTGCTGCTCAAGCTCGGGGCCTATGGTTTCCTACGACTCATTCTTCCGCTTTATCCATTCGAGGCAAAGATTTTTGCGGGGGCGCTGGCTCTGCTTGCGACGGCTGCAATTGTCTTCGGTGCTCTTGCCTCCTATGCTCAAACGGACTTCAAACGGTTGGTCGCGTACTCTTCCGTAAATCACATGGGATTTGTCGTGCTTGGGATCGCGGCAGCCGCTTTCGCGTCGGGAACGCTTGATGCCAATATCGCTTTGAACGGAGCCATCCTCCAGATGTTCAATCATGGATTGTCGGCGGCAGGCATGTTCTTCCTGGTCGGCGTGATCTATGAACGGACCCATACGCGTAACCTCGAAGAGTTCGGCGGATTGTTCCCCCTCGTGCCAATTTACGGCGGTATCCTGATCTTTACCAGCATGGCTTCCCTCGGATTACCCGGACTGAATGGTTTTATCTCCGAGTTTTTAGTTGTGCGGGGATCATGGCCCATTTTGACTCTCTACACGGTCATCTCGATGCTCGGCTTGCTCTTCACCGGCGCGTATATCCTGAAGGGGATCAAGAAGGTCTTGCATGGCCCGTTGAACGAACATTGGGCACATGGTGAGCACAGGTTGACCGAGATCAATACACGCGAAATTCTTGTCATGGTTCCGTTGATGGCACTCATCTTATGGATCGGTATTTGGCCTGCGTGGATCCTGAATGTAATCAACAAAGCTGTGGTCATGCTGTTCTAAGAGGTGGATGATGAATTTTCCTGTCCTTAGTGTCATCACGTTTACACCGATCGTCGCGGGAGTCCTGATCCTGTTATTGCCCGCCCAACGGAAAAACGAAGCCCGCGTCGTGGCGCTTGCTGCCGCGACGTTTGCGCTGATTCTGTCCTTTTGGGTGTACTTCCATTACGACCAGGCAGCCGCAGGATATCAATTTGTTGAAAAATATAATTGGCTTCCTGCGCTTGGCATTAGCCTGCACTTCGGCGTAGATGGTATCAGCACGCCGCTCGTTCTGCTCACGGGCGTGGTGATGTTCACGGGTGTATTGATCTCCTGGGGTGATGACGACAAACACGTGATGGCTGGCATCCAGGATCGTCCGCGTGAGTTCTTTGCTTTTCTGTTCATCCTTGCCAGCGGTGTATTCGGTGTGTTCGTTTCGCTTGACCTGTTCATGCTGTTCTTCTTCTATGAGATCGCGGTTTTCCCGATGTATCTGCTGATTGCCATTTGGGGCTGGATAGTCACTCGCGAATATGCCGCCATGAAATTGACTCTGTACCTATTCTTTGGTTCAGTCATTTCATTAGTTGGTGTAATTGCAATGTATTGGGTAGCAGGAAAAAACACGGGCGTTTTTACTTTCGATATGCTTGAAATGGAGAAGGCCGGTTTCTCACAAACATTCCAAAATATTTGGTTCCTGCCGGTGTTCCTGGGCTTTGCCGTGTTGGGTGGCATCTGGCCGTTCCACAACTGGTCACCAGATGGACACGTTGCCGCGCCGACCGCGGTTTCCATGTTCCACGCAGGCGTGCTGATGAAGCTGGGCGCGTTCGCCGCGTTGCGTGTGGGGATTATGCTCCTGCCACAGGGCGCAGAAACCTGGAAATGGCTCATCATGGCATTTGCGGCGATTGCAGTTGTTTATGGTGCGTACATCGCCTTTGTGCAAATGGACTTCAAATATATGGTTGGCTTCTCATCCGTTTCACATATGGGATTGGTGATGCTGGGCTTTTCCACACTCAATCGTCAAGGCTTGCTTGGCTCCGGCGTGCAGATGTTTTCGCATGGTGTGATGACCGCCCTCTTCTTTGCTGTTGTGGGTATGATTTATGACCGCGCCCATACTCGTCAGATCCCCGAACTGGGTGGGATGAGCAAGATCATGCCGTTCGCAACCGTTGGCTTTATCATCGGCGGTCTGGTCTCCATGGGTATGCCTCTTTTCTCCGGATTTATCGCGGAGTTCCCCATCTTCATGGGTGTATGGGGCCGGCAGTGGCTGGTGGCTGTCATTGCCAGTATCTCCATCATCATTACTGCCGCCTATATCATGCGCAATATCCGGCAGGTTTTCTTCGGGGAAGTCCCCGAGAAGTTCGAAGGCCATCTGACCGACATCACCATCCTCGATAAAGTTGCGATCACCACACTTTGCCTGTTTATGATCATTATCGGGCTTTTCCCAAGCTTCATGGTCCCAATGGTACAAACCGGCGTTGAAAATATCCTCCGCCTGTTGGGAGGTGCATAGTGTTTACCTCAACAACGTTCGCATCGATCCTCCCCGAAATTCTAATTCTTGTTCTTGGGATGCTGGTCCTCATTGTAGAGCCGTTTTGGAAGGAAGAGCAACGCCGCAACGTAGGTTGGCTCACGGCCGGTGGTTTGTTGATTTCAATGGTCATCAGTCTACTCTTTGGCCAACCGGGCGCACCGACCACTACTCTTGGCGGGATGGTGCGCTTTGACTGGCTGGGATTTTTCTTCAAGATGCTCTTTATGTTTGCGGGCGCAGCGACTGCCTTACTTTTGATGGATAACGAGAAAGTGGGGCATCGCGGTGAGGCGTATCTTTTACTCCTGGCTTCGCTCCTCGGCATGAACCTAATGGCCGCTTCCGCTGATTTGGTGATGCTCTACCTTGCAATTGAAACGACCTCCATTCCGCTTTATGTGCTTTCGGGTTTCATGCTGGCTGATGAGAAATCGACGGAAGCTGGTTTCAAGTATCTGCTCTTCGGCGCGCTGACCTCGACGGTCATGCTCTACGGCTTTAGCCTACTTTTTGGTTTTTCGGGTACAACCAACATTTATCAATTGGCTGGAATGTTTACTTCCAGTAATTTGCCTCCGATTGTCGCGTTCGGTGTGTTGGCCCTTGTCCTTGTGGGGATTGGTTTCAAAGTATCTATCGTGCCATTCCACTTTTGGGCGCCGGATGTCTACGAAGGCGCGCCAACTCCTGTGGCTGGATTTTTATCCACTGCTTCGAAGGCGGCGGGCTTTGCCGTACTTGTGCGTCTGTTCTTTGTAGCCTTCCCCGCAGGCACAGACTTGGCTCGGCTCTGGGTACCGTCGCTTGCGATCCTTTCAGCGGTGACCATGACCGTCGGGAATTTGCTTGCCCTGCCTCAAACCAATATCAAACGCCTGATCGCGTTCTCTTCCATATCCCATGCAGGATACGCGATGATCGGCGTGGTTGCATTGAGTCAACTGGGTGCGGCGAGTGTCGTCTTTTATTTGGCAGCCTATATTCTGACAAACCTGCTGGCCTTCGGGATCGTGATGGCTTTCAGTCGAATCACGGGACTCGAAGATCTGAAAGATTATGCCGGGATGAGCCGCCGTTCCCCGTGGCTTGGACTCATGATGCTGGCTGCATTCCTATCCCTGGCGGGAATGCCTCCGTTTGGAGGGTTTGTAGCGAAGGTGGTTGTCTTTGCGGCAGGTATTCAGGCTGGTTATGTCTGGCTGGTGATCATCGGCATCCTAAATTCGGTCATTGGCGTGTACTACTATTTGAATGCCATGAAGTACGTTTATCTTTATCGGATGCCGGAACAGGATGAGGAGAATCATCCCCTGCCATTGACGCGTCCATATGTAATTGCGTTGGCAGCCCTGGTGATCGGTGTCATTTTGATTGGAACAGTTTTCGCGCCTTGGTTCGGTTTGTCTGACGCGGCTGCACTTAACCTGTTTTAGTTTGGAGTTCAGAGGCTTGCTCCAAGTGGTTAGCTACCATGATGAAAGTGAGTATCATCTTTATAAATAGCGACATTTGTTATCTGATTTGACATAGTTTTTTCAGTTATAATTCGTGCAACATGGCACAATCAGGACATAAGGGCAGAAGCATCCTCAACATCTTGCTTGTGGTGATGGTTGGTCAAGTGGGATGCCTAACGCTGATTATCATCCTGGCTTCTGTCTTTGGCGGGTTGTGGCTGGATAAAACGTTCGGTACAAGGCCGGTTTTTACACTGGCTTTATTGTTCGCTGGAATTCCTATCTCCGTGTTTGTGATGCTGGTTGTGGCACGCAGGACACTGGCTCGATTGAAGGAACAAGCAGACAAAGAAAAAGATTCAGATAGTTCGTCGTAGGAGGCGCACTTTGGAACAAGTACAACGTAAACCCTGGCGCCGCTGGGTCGTTCTGGTTTTGATGATCGTGGGATTTGTATTGGGTGGAATATTTGTGCCCGTTCAGCCTGAAATCGCGGTTGCTGCAGAGAAACTAATAGAAGAACCATTATTTACCCTGCCAAAGCCATTTGGTCCTTTCTATTTGGTGAATACAATTCCCACACTTGTTGTGACGCTCATCTTGCTTGGAGTCATTGCGTACTTCACGAATCGTTCACTAAAACAGAGCGCCCAGACTGACCTTGTACCGCGCGGTATTGGCAATGTAGTGGAAGCCATTTTGGAAATACTTTATAACCTGACCGAAGGGTCAGCGGGTGCAAAATGGGCAAGGGCGATTTTCCCGTGGTTTGCAACCATCCTAATTTATGTGTTGTTTGCCAATTTGCTCAAACTCATTCCGGGTTTTGAGTCCATCGGTGTTTTACACCAAGTTGCTAACGGACATCCAGCACCTGGTGGCATCCTCGCACCAGGAGAAGTTGAGAATGGTTATGTTCTAGCTCCGTTCTTCCGCGGCATTTCCGTAGATTTGAACTTCACTGCTGCTTTGGCTCTCATTGCAGTGGTTGCAATTCAATACATAGGTTTCCGCGCGCAAGGAGCTGGATATCTAAGCAAGTTCTTTAACACACGCAGGATGTTCAAAGCGCCGTTCTTCGGTGCAATGGACTTTTTGGTTGGGCTGCTTGAGTTGATCTCGGAGCTTTCCAAGATCCTCTCGTTTGCCTTCCGTCTGTTCGGAAATATGTTTGCAGGGATTGTGCTGGTCGCGATTGTGGCTGGCTTGCTTGGTAAGTTTTCCATTTTGCCCGCGATGATCATGATGTTCGAGTTGTTCGTGGGTGTCATCCAGGCGTTTGTATTTGGTATGTTGACCATGGTCTTTATGGCACAAGCTACGCAAGGCCACGGAGAAGAGCATGCAGAAGCTCACTAACATCAAAGATTAATAGGAATAGGAGTTAACCATGGAAGGAAATATTTTAGATGCGATGCGCTATGTGGGCGCGGGCTTGGCGATGATTGGGGCGGCTGGCGCGGGTGTGGGGATTGGTCTCAGTGTGCAAGGCGCTCTGACAGGTATGGCGCGCAACCCGGATACTTACGGGAACCTGTTGACCAACATGATCCTTGGTATCGCCTTTTCGGAAGCGATCGCGATCTACTGTTTGGTGATCGCGTTCCTAATGCTCTTCAAAGTTGTGTAATCGATAGGAGCAAGACATGGAAGCACTTGGAATTAATCTAGGCCTGCTGATTGTTCAGATCATCGCGTTCATTATTGTGTTGCTCACGTTGAACGCCTGGGTCTACCAGCCGATGCTGAACATGATGGAGAGCCGCAAACAGAAAATTGCACAGGGATTGGAAGATGCCCGTGTCGCAGCAGACGCTCGCGCAGATGCGGAAAAGGAAGCTGCTAAAATCGTCGCCAATGCACAGACGGAAGCAAGCAACATCGTTCGTGAAGCCACCGAACGGGCGTCTACCGCTGGTCAAGACGTAAAAGCTGCAGCCGACGCCGAAGCTGCCAAGGCACGTGAAGCTGCCGTGGCGGAAGCCGAGGTAGAACGCAATCGTATCCTTGGTGATCTGCGCAGTCAGGTTGCCTCACTTGCTATTGCTGCCGCGAACAAACTGGTCGGGGAAGCGTTGGATGAAAAGAAGCAACACGCTTTGCTCGATGAGTTCTTCTCCGGCGTGAAGTCCGGCAAAGTAGTTGTTTTGAATGATGCCAATTTCAAGGGCGAATTTGCTCAAGTGACAAGCGCCCTGCCCCTCCGCAAGGATGAAGAAGAATGCGTCAAGGATGATGTTCTTGCGAAAGCAGGCGCAAAAGAAGTTACGTTCCGCGTTGACCCATCAATTCTGGGCGGGCTGGTGATCAGAGTGGGCGACAAGGTTCTGGATAGCTCGGTCGCCGGCAAGCTGGAAGGTCTTCGCCAGAATCTAAGGTAGATCATTTTGTATGCAGGAGGGTTTTGGCGATACAATCGTCAAGACCCTCTTTTTATTTAATCATGTCGAATCAAAAATCACTTCAACACATCTTTGCGGAATTGCCGCTGCCTTTTTGTATGCTGAACATTCCTGATATTCCGATCACGGGAATTTCCATCGACAGTCGCGCGGTGAAACCGGGCCATCTCTTTGTGGCAATGAAAGGTGGTTCGGTTGATGGACACGACTACATTCCAAAAGCAATTGACAACGGTGCGGTCGCCATAGTGGGGGAACGGAACGTGGGGCAGGTTACCAACCTGCCCTACATTCGCCTTGAAAACCCACGTCGCGTTTTGACTTGGATCGCGGCTGCGTTCTACAACTGGCCCGGTCGCAAGCTGACGGTGATCGGCGTGACCGGCACAGATGGCAAGACTACCACCACAAATCTTATTTATCAAATTTTGCTCGCCGCGGGAATCAAGGCAGGCATGATTTCAACCGTTAACGCGGTGATCGGCGATGAAGTGTTGGATACGGGATTTCACGTCACCACGCCGGATGCACATGATGTGCAGCGTTACCTTGCCAGAATGGTCGAAGCAGGATTAACGCATGTTGTCCTCGAAACAACTTCTCACGGCTGGGCGCAATATCGTGTGGATGCCTGTGAGTTCGACATCGGTGTGGTTACCAACATAACGCACGAACATATGGATGAACATGGCTCTTATGAAAACTACCGCGCGGCAAAAGCCAGATTGTTTTCCAGTTTGGAAATTACTTCTGAGAAGTCGCAAGGCAATCCACGTTTGGGAGTGATCAATCGTGATGACCTTAGATCGTTTGATTTCCTGAACGACTTTATCAGGGTTAGGAAATTGAATTATGGATTGAGCGTGGAGGCAGATGTGCGCGCGGTGGATGTGAACTATAGTCCGTTGGGAATCCATTTTATGGCGCAGAGTAGAGACTTTACCGTTCCCATTTCAAGCAAACTGGTTGGAGCCTATAACGTCTCGAACTGTCTCGCTGCGTTGACCGCGACCGTTTATGGCTTGAAAATTAAACCTGAAATCGCCTCAAAAGGCATTGCATCCCTGGAAGGAATTCCCGGGCGTATGGAACGTATTGACATGGGACAGAACTTCACTGCCATCGTTGACTTCGCGCATACGCCGAATGCGTTGAAGGTGACCTTAGAAGCGGCGAGGGAGATGCTTTCTTCTCACCCATTCGCGCAGAGCGGAGCGCCAGCGGAGACGAAGCGTGGAGAGGGGAGAGGGGAAAAGGGGCGCGTCATTGCGGTCTTTGGTTCCGCCGGTTTACGTGACAAAGCCAAACGCCGCATGATGGCAGAGACCTCGGCAGAGCTGGCAGACCTCACTATATTGACCGCCGAAGACCCGCGCACCGAATCATTGGATGGAATCCTTGAGGAGATGGCAGATGGCGCGAGGTCCAAGGGCGGACGCGAAGGCGAAACGTTCTGGCGCGTCTCGGATCGAGGCGAGGCCATCCAGTTTGCATTGAGCCTTGCGCGCGAAGGTGATATTGTCGTTTCTTGCGGGAAGGGACATGAACAATCCATGTGCTTTGGAACGCGCGAACACTTATGGGATGACCGGACAGCGATGCGCGCCGCCTTGAGTGAATTACTGGGCGTAGATGGACCAAAGATGCCCTATCTTCCAACACAGGACACGCGAGAAGAGGAATGGCTGAAATTCTAGCATCATCGCGCTCCCGAAAGAACATCGGGACTATAGTGAGCGGAGCGAGCGTAAGCCGAGCGCAGTCGAAGCGTTGAAGCTGCATCATGATTGCTGAATGAGGAGTTGGAATGGAAGTTAAGCCAGTGATATTAAACGGCCAGCATGTACGTTTGGAGCCGATGACGGAAGGGCACATTCCCGGCCTGGCTGAGATCGGTGTGGGGCAAACGTTTTGGGATTTTATGTTATATGGGAACATCAATACCATTGATGACATGCGTAATTGGGTAAGGGATATTCTCTCCCGTGCAGAGAAAGGAACGGACCTGCCGTTTGTTGCTATTCACTTGGCGTCAGGTCGTGTGGCAGGTGCAACACGCTATTTAAATATCATGCCAAAAGATCGTGGCCTGGAAATTGGCGGCACCTGGTATGGTCTCGAGTTTCAGCGAACGCCAGTGAACACAGAATGCAAATATTTATTGTTGCGGCATGCCTTTGAGACACTGGGCTGTATCCGCGTCCAATTGAAAACCGATTTGCGGAATGAGCGTTCGCAGAAAGCGATTGAACGGATCGGCGCGGTCAAGGAGGGTGTGCTTCGTAATCACATGATCTTGCCGAATGGGCGGATTCGCGATTCGGTGTTTTACAGCATTTTGGATACCGAATGGCCGGAAGTAAAGAAGAAGTTGGAAGAGATGATGAGACAATAACCGATGGTCATGTATGTGTAATGACATAAACATGATCGGGATGAGCATAACCTTCGAACATCACATCCTTCTCATAGTGCATCCCGATCTTTTCCGCCACGCGAATGGATGCAACGTTGGACGGGTCAATTATAACGATTAGGCGTTTGATCCCTAACACAGTGAATGCATAGTCATGAACGGCTTTGGCAGCTTCCGTGGCGTAGCCCTTGCCCCATGCTGCACGTACTAATCGATAGCCAAGCTCAACTTCTGCTTGTCCGTCTATATCTGGAAAGAAGAATAATCCACAGTACCCTATTACAACATGACTACGTTTTTCAACGACCGCATAGGGACCAAATCCCCATGTTTGATAGTAGCGCTCCAGACAGGTACGCAGCCAAATCTGTACCCATTCCTGGGTCTTAGTGCCATCACTAAAGCGCATTACCTCTGCATCACCGAAGACCTGATAGATTGGCTCACTATCCAAAACATGGAAATGCCGCAGGAACAATCGTTCAGTTGTCAATGTGAACATGTGAAGCTTATGCATCACCTGTCGGTACGATACCCGCTGTCTCTATCATTAGAACCACTGTTTTTCCAGGGGCCCTGGTTTTGTGAACGATCCCCTTCGGAACCACATACCCCTGCTGTGGACGCAACTCAATCGATTTACTTCCCTCGATATCAATGATCAGCATTCCATCCAGCGTAAAGAAGAATTCGTCTTCTTTGTCATGCTTGTGCCAATGGTACTCTCCCTGTAATATTCCTAATCGAACCACCGAGTCATTCACCTTACACAGGCTTTGGTTATACCACTGGTCGGTACATTGATTCACTAACGACTGAATGTCGATGACTTGTAGAGGTTCATGCAGTATGTTCATGTGATTAACATAGGGATACTTTCCAGTACTCATGTTCAATCTCCTTCTTCGGCTCTCTTTTGAGTTTTACTGAATAGCAATAACTCGCGTCCATGCGAGGGAATGGACCTGTGTCTAACCTTCTAGTATTTATCTACTGACCAATACCACTGCTTCGCCCTCCAGTACAACCATTCCATCCTGATTGGTGCAGACCGTGCCCAGTGTGACAATCGGCTTATCAGGTCGGACGTTTTTCACCTCTACCGTGGTAGTGATCGTATCGCCCGGATAGACCGGCGCTTTGAACTGCAGCGTCTGACTGAGATAGACTGTGCCGGGACCAGGAAGATCATTCGCGAGAGTGGCAGAGATCAAGCCTGCCGCGATCATCCCATGTGCAATCCGGCGACCAAAGCGCGTGCCTGCTGCATATGCATCATCCAGATGGACAGGGTTGGTATCACCGGTCAGATTTGCGAAAGATCGGATCATTTCATCGCTGATGGTTTGTATGCGAGAAGCTTTATCACCGGGATTGAGCGTAGTCATGACGAATCTCCTAGGGCAAGAGTTGATCTGTATTTACCGATTCGGGTGACTCAAGGGCCAGAATATATTCTTCAATATCTTTACCAAATACCTTCGAAAAAAACTGGTCTTCTGCGACCACACTGAATCCACATTTTTCCAAAACGCGTTTGGATGCAATGTTATGTTTCGCAACATGTGCATATAAAGGTCGCGTCTCGATAAACTCCAGGAATTGTGCGAGCGCAGTGCTGGCAATCCCTTTACCCCAATATTCCTTTCCCAGCCAGTAGCCAATCTCACGTTCACCTAATTGCTCAAAACAAACAATATTTCCAGCAATATCTCCATGAAAGAGAATGGTTTTGATCAAAACAGAGTTATCTACAATGATCTTGCTCCAGTGCGCCATAAATGCATCCTTGCCCCGAGTGGGAAAGGCGGCCATTTGAATCGCTTCTGGATCCAGTTGTTGTTCATAAAAAATCGGAAGATCAGTTTCTATTGCATCACGGAGTTGAACAGGAATTGTCATAAAATTTACTCGATAGAATTATACGTCTGTACTTGTCGATTGACATGATCACAAACAAATCGGCTTTCCAACTTGGAAAGCCGATTAAGAGCTAATTTGTTGGCT
>DASWEH010000061.1:0-4059 GCA_036394895.1 Anaerolineales bacterium | reverse complement strand
TAGGACCCGAGAATTATTATCCGCTGGTTGCAGAGGAAAAGATATTGCCTTATCATTCCGAGATCGAATGTTTTTCACATGAAACCGTTCAGTTGAAAAATGGAGTGGTGATTCCCTGCGACGTGGTCATCTTATCAACAGGCTATCTCACGCCCACATTCCCTTTCTTGCCCGAGAAATATCGGTCGATCCTCGAAGCCGAAAAAGACGGACCCCCAACTCTTCAGACATTTGATCCATCCACGCATTCCGCGGCTTGCCTTTGCTGGTTTCAATCATGGATATATGCACATTCCTGCGGTTGAGATCGGAACACAATGGTTATGTGCTTATCTACGTGATGAACTCGAACTTCCTTCTGCGGAAGAAATGGAACGAAGCATTGAACACGTCCGAAAGTGGAAACGGGAGAATATCAAATTTGAGAACGCGCGCTCGTGCGCGGTCAGCACACGCTTCCAGCAATACATCGATATTCTGCTCACGGAATTGGAGGTATCGCCTTATCGAAAATTACCCAACGTTTTCGCAGAGATATTCAGCCGATACGAAGCCTTAGACTATAAAGGCATTTACGAAGAGTACGAACGCAATAAGGCAAAGCGAACCGCACCGCTAAAAACTCTTCCATTGGATACCTAGACTCTTTTCCACCATACGCCCGTACATTCCGGCAGGATGACCAGCTCGTTCTCGCGAATCCGATCGGCCATTTCCGCGCCGAAGAAGAATCCAGCCAAATCAGCTGCTTCTTCCACCGACTCGAACTGATAGTCTGTGCGGATCCATTGATTGTCAAAGCCATTGTCGTCTAACCATTTATAGGTCGATTCGACATGTTCCAAACGGATTGGCTGTTCATTGCCTGTCCCAAGCGATTCGAACAGGATGATCATGCCGTTGTGGCGAAGGACTCGTTTCATCTCGGTCAGCCATGTATCGAGTTCAGCCTGTCCTTTTTCCTGGTTCCAAACCGCGAGGTAACTCACACTCCAGCCCGAAACGACAAGATCAACAGAATGATCTTCAACTGACAGTTGACGATGATCAGCGACCTCCACCTGCCAATTGGACAAACCGCTTGCCACTAAGCGCTCGCGGCAAACCCGCAGCATCTCCGCCGAGGTATCAAACGCACGAATGGATTTGACACGCGGCGCGAGCAGGAGAGTTAAACGCCCTGTCCCCGCGCCGAGGTCGAGGACATCCAACCCGTCCACGTTAATGATTTCATCAATCACACGCGGAATATTTCCCTGATAATCTTCGCGGGAGACCAGGGCTTCGTATCGGTCACCTTCTGACTGGTAGATTTTTCTTTGCTGTTCAGACATGGTTCTCCAAAATATTGTAGGGTCGACCCATCACGATGATCGAGTAATTTGAACGCTGGGGGCGAGTCGCCTAACGTTTACAGTTTGACAGATTATAAAATATTGGAGGCGAAATGGATATCAATCCTGAAAATCAGTTTGACTTCTGGCTCGGTGAATGGGAGGCGGCCTGGGGTGAAGATGGAAAAGGCACAAGTCACGTGGAACGAATCCTGGAGGGGAAGGTTGTTCAGGAAGATTTCAACGCGCCTGATTTGCATGAAATTAGCTCTTCAGTTTATGACCCGGAACGCAAATTATGGTGTCAGACCTGGGTGGACAACAACGGTACCTATCTTGATTTCACTGGAACGTTCAAAGATGGCAAAATGATTCTGTCCCGGGATGCCATTGTGCGCGGAGAGAAATGGAAACAGAGGATGGTCTGGTACAACATCGAAGAGAGCCAATTCGATTGGAATTGGGAGCGTTCGGATGATGATGGCGAGACGTGGCGTATACTCTGGCAGATTAAGTACACGCGGAAGCAAACAGTCATTGTGAGGGCGTTAGCCCGAAGCAATCTCATGCAACGGGAGATTGCCACGTCGTGGCGCCTGGGCGCCACTCCTCGCAATGACATCATTACATTTTATAATTGGTAGATGCAAACCCTCTCCCCTTCCGCACAAAAAATTCAAGATCAAATCAAATCTCTGGGATACGAATACACTGTGATCGAACACGCCGAGTCCACACGCACCGCGCAGGAAGCTGCAGACCGCGCAGGCTGTGAACTGGGTCAGATCGTGAAGTCTTTGATCTTCAGAGGAAAGGAATCAGGCAAGCCAATCCTCGTCCTGACCAGCGGCGCGAACCGCGTCGATGAGAAACGCATCAGCGAGTACGCAGGCGAAGCTATCAGCCGCGCCGACGCTGATTTTGTGCGCGCCCTGACCGGCTTCGCGATTGGAGGTGTGCCGCCGTTCGGTCACTTACAAAAGTTAGAAACCTATTTCGATGAGGACTTCCTGCAATATGAAACCATTTGGGCCGCGGCAGGCACGCCCAATGCAATCTTTGAGGTAAAAACATCTGATCTGCAAAAGATGACAGGTGCAAACACCGCGAGAGTGAAGTGAAGGATATATACAATTATCAATTTCTCAACGAGAAACTTTCCAGTAGTGGAATGCCCACTGCCGAGCAGATGAAAGAAGTTGCAGAGGCGGGTGTGCAAGTGGTGATCAACCTGGCGCTTACCACTTCGCCGGGGGCACTACCGGATGAAGACAAAGTGGTTAAGTCGCTTGGTATGAAATACATTCATATTCCTGTGGAATGGAACAGCCCAACGAAACAAAATCTAGATGATTTCTTTACCGTGATGGACAAGTATACAGAGGATAAAGTGCTTGTCCACTGCCAGGCAAATTATCGGGCAAGTTCTTTCGTTATGTTGTATCGTGTCCTAAGGCTGGGATGGAAAAAGGAAGATGCCATTCCAGTCATGGAAAAAATGTGGAACCCTGAAGACTTCCCTGTCTGGCAAAAATTCATTGACGATAATATGGCAAACCATTCATAAGAAATAGTTTAGAAACACCTTATCGCTCAAGCCGCCGTTTGCGAAGCATCCCTGTGGGACCCCGGCAGCGAGTATGTAAATAATCGAGCGCCAAAGACGGCGTTGCGAGCGCGAATAAGTTCTTGAACTCATCCTGAACTTAAGTTCAGGATGAGTTTATTGATTACCTAATTGCAATCAGACTTCCTTTGTCGTAAAATCTTTATAGAGTGCCGCATAATTTGCTAAACCAAAATCAAAGATTTAGCCTGCATTTCGCCCCAATGTTTAGTAAATTCTGAAACAAGCGGCGATAGACCAAACGAAGGAGGCTGAATGGCTACGACTGTATCCAAACCCGAAGCCGCGTCTCGTCCCATGACCGAGGAAGCGGATTTCCTGCAAATCAAATCCATTGACCATGTCCATTTTTACGTGGGGAACGCCAAACATGCCATGTATTACTGGTGGAAAGCGTTCGGTTTCAAGCCAGTTGCGTATTCCGGGCTTGAGACTGGAAACCGTGCTTTTGCTTCGTACGTTCTTGAATCGGGGCAGGCACGGTTTGTTATTTCTGCTGCCTACGCGCCGTCCAGTGAGATTGCTGCCCATCATATGGTGCATGGCGACGGCGTAAAAGTCATTGCCCTGGAAGTGGACGATGTTGAAAAAGCCTGGCAAGAGACCACATCGCGCGGCGGCAAATCGGCATGGGCGCCGCGCGAAGAGAAAGACGATCACGGCATCTATCGCACCTCTGCAATTCAGACCTACGGCGAAACACTTCACGTTTTCGTTGACCGCGCCGATTACAAAGGTGTTTTTGCTCCCACATATAAACCGATTAGTTATGAGGCCGAGTCGACAGGACTCGCAGCGATTGACCATATGGTCGGCAATGTACCACTTGGAAAGATGAATCACTGGGTAAATTTCTATCATCAAGTCATGGGGTTCCGCCAGTTATTGCATTTTGATGATAAGGATATTTCCACGGAATACTCCGCGCTTATGTCCAAGGTGATGCAGAACGGAAATGGGCGCGTCAAATTCCCGATCAACGAACCTGCCGAGGGCCGCCGTAAGAGTCAGATCGAAGAGTACCTCGATTACTATCTCACCCCTGGTGTACAACACCTCGCCATCATTACCGGCGATATTCTCTCAACGGTCGAAGAA
>DASWEH010000060.1:0-5746 GCA_036394895.1 Anaerolineales bacterium | reverse complement strand
GCCAACCATCGAATCATCGGCAACAGGCACACGCGGCACTTTGACAATGCCTGATTCAATGGCATCGATCAATGAGAAATCAGAGACTACCCACGGGAATAATGTCCCTTCATTGAAACCTGATCCGCGCAGGAAAAACGGCGTGGCAGATAAATCATAAACAACTTTTACGCCCAGCTTAGCTTTTACTGCTTCGATACCTGAAATCCAGATGCGGGCTTCCTCTTCACGCTGCTCTGCTTCACGGCGCTCATCGCCTTTTAGCTCTTCTTCCTCAATGGCTTCTGGTTTGTGGCGATAACAGTGATGGGCTTCATCGTTAATGACAATGATGTTTTTCTTGTTTCCCAACTCGCGGCAAACACGCCGCACCATCTGGTCAGGCGTCTCTGTAAATGGACTGTTTCCATTGTTTTGTTTGAGTAATTGCTTAGTGAGCTTCCCCGCTGCCACGCGTTCTCTCAGCTTGAAGGCGTGAAAGTTTGTAATCACAAACTTTGCCTTATCCAGTTCAGGAAGCAAATCAGATGGGACAACGTCATGCTGTTTGTAGTAATTTTGTGGGTCATTGGGAAGTAACACCCGCAAACGGTCTTTAATCGTAATCCCTGGAGTAACAATGAGGAAAGTATCCGAAAACCGTGCATCTTGAGAATTGGCAATCTTATTCAACGCCTGCCATGCAATCACCATTGCCATGACAACCGTTTTGCCAGAACCTGTGGCCATCTTGAAGGCAATACGATAGAGCAGGGGATTGGATTGTAAGTTCTTCTCGCGTATTAGATTTTCCACCCAGGCTTCGCCATACTTCGGCGCAACTTCTGTGATCCAAATCGCTGTTTCCAAGGCTTCGATCTGGCAGAAGAACAATTTGCGTTCACGATCTTCACGCTTCCAGTATTCCAATAATTTTGCAGTTGTTTTTGTGATGCCTACACATCCACCCTTGCGCCAGATTTCAACACGTTCGCGAATGCGATTAATATCTTTGTTTTCTTCAACTCGGTCCGAGGTCCATTCGGTTTCGAATGACAACTGCTTTGGGCTTTTCTTCTTGGCGCGGGGGATTGGGATGAAATACTGGCTGATACGGCGCTCTTCTATAATTTCATCCGTAATGCCATCTTCCGTAAACTTGAAATGGCGTTTCGGCTCTTCGAATGGTGAATTTAGAACAGGGTCTTCAATAACAACTTGTTGCATTGTTCCCACAATCAATGAATTCTACTTAGTTACCTGACAACATGCCAAGCATACCCGAAAAATGTGAATTTGGACAAATATCTCCGAAAAATGACAGTCCCTTGCAAGGTAGCCTGCCGTTTTCCTCATCAAGCCATAAATTTGTCTATTCTGGCAATACTGGAGGTGAGAAGTGATTTCTTGCGCACGTCGAAATCTCCGTAAAGTACCCACATGACGGCAAAGAAAGGCTTTGGTAACCCTTCGGTTAGCTTGTGAAAATCACGAATTCATTACAGCCTGTGTCCTTATATGTGGGTAATCTTGTATCACCAGGATGTTTATCCCTTCTCTCGAAAAGGTGGATGCTGATTTACTTTCATAACCCATATCATAGAATGAAGTTGAACGTTGTACTATATGAACCGCTTCATTCATGTATTTATGCATGCCTGCAACGAGCAAGTCTCGACCAGAGAGGAAGTGAGAAGTATGGTATTGAGAGATGATATGCTGATGTTGATGAATGGCCAAATGCTTATTTTGAGAGATGGCGAAATGATTGCCCTGAGCGAAGATGTGATTCTGGCAGATGGCACGCGCATTGCGCCGGATGGTAGAGTTACCATGACTGACGGAACATATCAGGTAGTCGTCGAGGGCCAAGCCATCATGGTGGAGAATCGCAGAACCGCTTAGTACGAAACAAAAGGGGTGGAAGCCAGGGCAATGGAGGCTGATCGATAGGAGGGTTTTAACTCTTTCTCGATCCGTCTGACCTGCGCGTGATCTCCGCGGTCCGGCGGATTTTTACCGCTTGCCTCACGCATAACATGCGTAATTAAACGTTTTGAATGAATTTGCAGGCTGAGATTCGACATTCAAGTTTCGTTACGCACGTCAGACATGCGTGCGTTTTATGAACCCATTGCACAGGAACGGGATATTTCCATCTACGCTCTGGCGGTGGGTGACTACATGAAGGCGCCATCCATCAAGCCGCTTGACCTTTCCAAGTACAAAGGCAGGATTGGTGACCCCATCTACATCACCACCAAGGATGATGTCGATGTTGTCGATGTGAACGTCGAGCTCACACGGACAGATGGCACCAACATCGAAAGAGGCAAAGCCGTTGAGACCGGTGTCCGCTCAGGGAAATGGGTCTACATTGCCACAGTGCCGGTAGCCCTTGGCAGCGACATCTTCATCGAGGCAGAGGGGTTTGATCGCCCCGGTAGCAGGACCGTCTCTTCCGCCAACCCCATCGTCGGCACGGACGAATAAACGAACACAGCCTGAAAAGGCCAGCGGGATCGGACTGTGTTAACAGATCG
This sequence comes from Anaerolineales bacterium, assembly GCA_036394895.1. Lineage (GTDB taxonomy): Bacteria > Chloroflexota > Anaerolineae > Anaerolineales > Villigracilaceae > Defluviilinea. The sequence continues at coordinate 3,224 of DASWEH010000060.1, read as the reverse complement.
AACCCTACGAGACTTTCAAATCCATGGCGTGGATAGGTCTTGTAGGGTTCAACGGACAAACTATAGCAGAAATTCTACAGTACGTCCATGAATACCATTACGATAAAACATTTCAAAAATGTCATTCTCCCGAAGGATCTCGGGACGATGTGAGCAAAGAAAGGAAAACAACATGGCAAAAATCAAATTAGATCCGATGATCACCAGCATGACCGGCAAATTGGGAGGGGTCATTTTCCGGCGCTCGAAAGATGGTTACGCAATCGTTTCCATGGCTCCTGCCAAGTCCAGAGCGAAGCCAAGCCCCGCGCAGTTGGAACACCAAGCGCGCTTCAAAAATGCCGTCGCTTATGCCCAAGGGGCGTTGGAAGACCCTGAAGTCCGTGCCCGGTATGAAGAGAGAGCCAGAGAGTTGAAAAAGACTCCATTCGCCGTTGCAGTCTCAGATTATTTCAAAGACAGGAATTTACTGGGAAACTGAGACCCTCAGGGTCTCCCTTGATATAACTGCCCGACGTATAAACTCGTCGGGCAATTTTGTTGCACCAACTGTGCACAACAAATGTAGAGACATTCAGTCGCATTCAGTCGCATTTGGTTGTACAATAGAATGGAGTAGTGTAGGAGGGAAATCTCAAAATTCGATATAGGTGAAGATGTTCATCACCTGTTTGCGATGGCGCTCAACAGGAAGTCTTTTTCATTGGATCAGGAAAAGAATGTCTGAAAGCCCTAAACCACGAACCAAATCGTTCAGCTGTGCAATTCTCGTCCTGATGGGGATCATCCTTTCTGCTTGTGGAGCACCCGCCACCCCGACTGCGACCCCCACCTGGACAGCCATCTCCATTTCTACGGGACATCCCATGCCTGTCGGGACGGATACCTTCCCTGCTGTGGGAGCGACTACCACGCCGCAACCGGTGAGTCCCTCATCACCTACAGTAACTGCGCGTATACTTACTGACACGCCGCTGCCCCCGGAAACTCTTATTGCCTTATGGGCCACATTAACAGCTCTCCCAACCAACACTCCCCCTCTGGGCGAGGCAACTTCCACGCCCAATCCAACCCAGGCCCTGAACAGTGCCTTCAACGAAGTTGACCGGCAATTCCAGGAAGTCCTGAGTGCAAACATTGTCTACAATGTACCCGAGAGCATGAAGCGGGAAGAAACGATCACGATCGAACTGCTCCTGAATCCATCCATGTCTCAGGCACAACTGGCAACCCAGCTCGTGGAGCGCAGCAGCTTTCTCACCAGTACTGCGGAAGCCGGAAAGCTGGTGACGAAAGCAGGAGGGAATATAGAGGTTATCACCAGCGCGGTGGAAATTACAGATCGCATGAAAGCCGTACTCCAATCGCAAAAACCTGGCGCATTCGAAATCCAGGAATTGCACGATAGCGCGGATCAGCCGATCAGCGCCACCGATACAACCAAATGGCGCTGGTCGGTCACTGCCAAGGAGGAAGGGGAACACACGCTGGAGTTAGTGCTAAATCGTCTCGTCAAATATGAGGGCAAGGAATATTGGGTGGAAGTGGAATCGTACCGTGCCGATATCAAGGTCAGGGTGACGGCGATGCAGTGGCTGGAATCACAGGACTGGAAGTGGTTGCTGGGCATATTGTTGACCGCCCTGCTCATTCCCCTGTTCTTCCGCTGGGTTGACAGTCGCAGGAAGGAAGCTGGAGAGCCGGTGAAATCTAAACCTTCCGGGAAGAAGCCTCGCCGGAAATAATCACCGATTTACAGCTCTCTACGATATTTCAAAACTTCCCAAGCGGCAAATTTGACGTTGATCACAGGCTAAAGTACATTCTCGCAGGAGTATACTTAATGTAAATCACCAACCAGATTGTCGCAATTCTTGAAAGGAGTCTCCCATGTCTTCTGCAAAAAGTGCGAGCTATCAGATCAGGTCTCTAGCGCGGGCGGGGATAAAGATCCTCGTGTTGGTTTCCATCGTGGGGATGATGCTGGCTTCCATGACCATGAACTCATCCGCGGCCGGTCGTCCACCCACGGCAACTCCAGGCAATCCCACGCCCTTACCCACCTTCTCACCCGGTTGCACATCCACAGCAGATTGTCTGTCCCAAATGACGCTGGATGAAAAGATCGGTCAAATGACTCAAGTGGAGAAGAATGCGTTGACGGCGCCCTCAGACATTGCAACCTATACTCTTGGCTCCCTGCTTAGTGGCGGCGGGGAAGGACCCAGCGGCGCGGGCGGCACTGCGGCGCAATGGGCAGATATGTACGATAACTTCCAGGTATATGCTTCGCGAACGCGGCTCCAGATTCCATTGATCTACGGCGTGGATGCCGTGCATGGGCATAACAATGTGTATGGTGCGGTGATCTTTCCGCATCACATTGGGATGGGTGCCACACGCGATACGGCGCTGGTCCAGCAGTCAGATCAGGTGACGCGTGATGAAGTCCTGGGCACAGGCATTGATTGGGTGTTTGCGCCGTGTGTGTGTGTCCCGCGCGACGATCGATGGGGACGAACGTACGAAGGCTATGGTGAAGATCCAACCTTGGTCGCCTCGATGGGCGTTGCTTCGATCAAAGGGTTTCAGGGCAACGGGCTTGGACCCACAACGGTGATGGCAACCGCCAAACACTATATCGGCGATGGCGGCACCAGGTTCGGAACGGGAGACAGCGGCTATCTCATCGACCAGGGCGATGCACAGATCACCGAAGCGCAATTGCGTGCAATCCATCTGCCTCCTTATCAATCCGCGGTGCAGAACGGTGTTGGCTCGGTGATGATCTCCTATAGCAGTTGGAACGGCGTCAAGGATCACGGCAACCAGTATCTGATCACATCAGTGCTAAAAGGGGAATTGGGTTTCCAGGGTATCGTTGTCTCTGACTGGGCGGGCATCGATCAATTGCCCGGCGACTATGCCAGTGATGTGCGTACGGCCATCAACGCTGGCATCGATATGGTGATGGTGCCCAGCAATTACAAGACTTTCATCAGCACGCTGCGCAATGAGGTCAACGCGGGCAATATCCCTATGTCGCGTATCAACGATGCGGTCACCCGCATCTTGAATGCCAAGTTTGCCCTGCAAATATTTGCCCACCCGTACACTGATCGAACCTACACCGCCCTGGTGGGTTCGCCTGCCCATCGAGCGGTGGCACGTCAGGCAGTGCGCGAATCACTGGTGCTGCTCAAAAATAACAGCCTCCTGCCACT